>NZ_JAVRCI010000047.1:0-55086 GCF_034530835.1 Nostoc sp. DedQUE12b
GGATTACTCCGGCCCTTATCACGGTTATGACGGCTTTGCCATCTTCGCACGCGACATGGACTTGGCACTCAACAGCCCAACCTGGTCATTAATTGGCGCTCCTTGGAATGAAAAAGCTCAGGCTAAGAAGGCTGAAGCTAAGGCTAAGGCTGCCGTCTAGGGAAATGGGAGAGAGCGATAAGTAAGGATAACCTGGGGCTAAAACCCCAGGTGGGAGTTGGGAATCCAAAATTCAAAATTAAAAGATTAAAATTTCTTTTGATTTTTGCATTTTGAATTTTGAATCATATTCCCAATTCCCATTCCTGCCTCAACTCTTCATTCCTCGTTCAGTAAAAAAAGAATTCAGTAAGCTTGGAGTCCAGAAGAAATGCCTCAGAATCCAGAAAAAATTCAAGATCACGTCGAGTTATTCCACCAGCCCGAGTACCAACAGCTATTTGAAAACAAAAAGCAGTTTGAAAACGGTCACGAAGCCGAAGAAGTACAACGGGTTGCAGAGTGGACAAAGGGTTGGGATTATCGTGAAAAGAACTTCGCTCGTGAAGCTTTAACCGTTAACCCTGCTAAAGGCTGCCAACCACTAGGAGCAATTTTTGCTGCTGTTGGTTTTGAAGGTACTCTACCTTTCGTTCAAGGTTCTCAAGGTTGCGTTGCTTACTTCCGCACCCACTTAACCCGTCACTACAAAGAACCATTCTCTGGTGTATCTTCTTCAATGACTGAAGATGCAGCCGTGTTTGGTGGTCTGCAAAACATGATTGACGGCTTGGCGAACTCTTACCAACTCTACAAGCCCAAGATGATCGCTGTCTGCACCACCTGTATGGCAGAAGTAATTGGTGATGACTTACAAGCCTTCATCAACAACGCTAAGAGTGCAGGTTCAGTTCCTCAAGATTTCCCAGTACCTTACGCTCACACCCCTAGCTTTGTTGGTTCCCACATCACTGGTTACGACAACATGATGAAGGGAATTCTTTCTAACTTGACCGCAGGTCATAAGAAAGAAACCAGCAATGGTAAAATCAACTTCATCCCAGGTTTTGACACCTACGTAGGTAACAACCGCGAAATCAAGCGGATTGCTTCTTTGTTCGGCTTTGACTACACAATTCTAGCCGACAACAGCGACTACCTCGATTCACCAAACACAGGTGAGTTTGATATGTACCCAGGTGGTACAAAGTTAGAAGATGCAGCAGATTCAATCAATGCGAAAGCTACGATCGCTCTGCAAGCACACTCTACCCCCAAAACCCGCGAGTACATCGAGAAAGAGTGGAAGCAACCAACCTCAGTTTCCCGTCCTTGGGGCATTAAGGGTACTGATGAGTTCTTGATGAAACTCAGCGAATTGAGCGGTATCCCCATTCCCGAACAATTGGAAATTGAACGCGGTCAGGCAGTTGATGCCATGACTGACTCTCACTCATGGATTCACGGCAAGCGCTTCGCTATCTACGGCGAACCAGATTTAGTATATAGCGTAGTTGGCTTTATGCTAGAAATGGGTGCTGAACCTGTGCATATCTTGGTTCACAACACCAACGAAGTATTTGAAGCAGAAATCAAAGAACTGCTTGCTTCTAGCCCCTTTGGTCAACATGCAACTGTTTGGGGTGGTAAAGACTTGTGGCACATGCGATCGCTGTTGTTCACCGAACCAGTAGACTTCTTAGTTGGTAACACATACGGTAAGTACCTGTGGCGCGACACCAAGATTCCCCTCGTGAGAATCGGCTACCCCATCATGGATCGCCACCACTTACACCGCTACGCCACCATTGGTTATCAAGGTGTGATCAACCTCCTCAACTGGACTGTAAACACCCTGTTTGAAGAAATCGATCGCAACACCAACATTCCTTCTAAGACAGATATTTCCTACGACTTGATTCGTTAGAAATTGCGTAGAAACACAACGTGTTAATTAAAGGGTGAAGAAGGGGAGTTGGGAGTAAGGAATAGGGAGTAGGGAATCCAAACCCAATGCCCGATGCCCAATCCCCAATCCCCAACTCCCCTTTTTCTTGATAGCATTTACCCAAGGTATATATAGATGGAAACCATCAATCACACTCACGAACATACTCACACTCATCCTCATCCTAATTACCATCCACCTAACCAGAAAAAACGAGGATGGTTCCACAATCTTCTTAATCCGTTGCGTGGTGTAGTGGATGGAATTCAGGTTAAAAATAATCGCTTCGCTCATCTAATTTGCCAAACAATTCCTTGTTGTTGTCCCTTTGAGCGACAAATTAAATTATTTGGGAAGTGTATTGATATCCCACCACTATGTAAACTCAATCCTTTATATGACGAATTTGTAGGATTGCGTTTCCGCGCTCTATCTTACCTGACCGATGTATGTGGAGAAGATGTCACAAAATACATTTGTTAGTCATTGGTAGAGACGCGATTAATCGCGTCTGTACAATAGTCATTGGTCATTAGTTGTTAGCTATTTAAAGGACAAATGACAAATGACAAAGGACAATTAACAATTAAGAGAAGAGAGATGAAAAGCACCCAAGGCAAAATCAACGAGCTGCTGACTGAGACAGGATGCGAACATAATCAGCACAAACAAGCGGAAAAGAAAAATAAGTCATGCGCTCAACAGGCACAACCTGGCGCGGCTCAAGGGGGCTGCGCCTTTGATGGTGCAATGATTGCTCTAGTGCCGATCGCAGATGCAGCGCATCTAGTCCACGGGCCGATCGCCTGTGCTGGTAATTCCTGGGGCAGCCGTGGTAGTCTGTCGTCTGGCCCTCAACTCTACAAAATGGGCTTTACCACTGACTTGGGTGAAAATGATGTCATCTTCGGTGGCGAAAAGAAACTCTACAAAGCAATTTTGGAACTTCACGAACGCTACCAACCAGCAGCAGTATTTGTCTACGCCACTTGCGTTACAGCCTTAATTGGCGATGATATGGATGCTGTGTGCAAAGCTGCGGCTGAAAAAATTGGTATTCCTGTTGTTCCCGTCATTGCTCCAGGATTTATTGGCAGTAAAAATCTGGGCAACCGTTTTGGTGGTGAATCTTTATTAGAATATGTTGTCGGAACAGCAGAACCGGAACATACAACGCCCTATGATATAAACTTAATCGGCGAATACAACATCGCCGGGGAAATGTGGGGAGTAACACCACTGTTAGAAAAATTAGGCATCCGTATTTTGTCTAAAATTACGGGCGATGCTCGCTACAATGAAATTCGCTACGCCCACCGCGCCAAGCTCAACGTCATGATCTGCTCACGAGCATTGCTGAATATGGCGAGAAAGATGGAGGAGCGTTACAACATCCCTTACATTGAAGAGTCTTTCTACGGCATCGATGATATGAATCGCTGTCTGCGAAACATCGCTGCGAAATTAGGCGACGCTGATTTACAGGAGCGGACAGAAAAGCTAATTGCAGAAGAAACGGCTGCTTTAGATTTGGCATTGGCTCCTTATCGCGCTCGGCTCAAAGGTAAGCGGGTTGTGTTATATACAGGTGGTGTCAAGAGTTGGTCGATTATCTCGGCTGCTAGAGACTTGGGTATTGAAGTTGTTGCTACCAGTACTCGGAAAAGTACTGAAGAAGACAAAGCCAAAATCAAGAAGTTGATTGGCAATGATGGCATCATGCTAGAGAAAGGCAACGCTCAGGAGTTGCTACAACTGGTTAAAGACACTCGCGCAGATATGCTGATTGCTGGTGGACGTAACCAATACACAGCTTTGAAAGCTCGAATTCCTTTCCTTGATATCAACCAAGAACGCCACCATCCTTATGCAGGTTATGTGGGAATGATTGAGATGGCGCGGGAACTGTACGAAGCTCTATATAGCCCGATTTGGGAACAAATACGCAAACCCGCTCCTTGGGAAGAAGAGGAGGAAGTTTAATGGCGATCGTTACCGCTTCTAACAAAGCACTGACAGTTAATCCCCTCAAGCAAAGTCAAGCTTTGGGCGCAACCTTAGCCTTTTTGGGATTGAAAGGGACAATGCCCTTATTCCACGGTTCCCAAGGTTGTACTGCTTTCGCCAAAGTTGTCTTAGTGCGGCATTTCCGGGAAGCGATTCCCCTTGCTACCACAGCGATGACGGAAGTCACTACTATCTTGGGTGGTGAAGAGAATGTGGAGCAAGCAATTCTGACTCTAGTAGAAAAAGCTAACCCAGAAATTATTGGTTTATGTAGTACTGGGTTAACGGAAACTAGAGGCGATGACATTGAAGGTTTTCTGAAGGAAATCCGCGATCGCCATCCCGAATTGAATAATTTAGCGATCGTTTTTGCACCTACCCCAGATTTTAAAGGTGCGTTGCAAGATGGCTTTGCTGTTGCTGTCGAAAGTATAGTTAAGGAAATTCCCCGCGCAGGTGGACTCAGAACTGAACAAGTCACGGTTTTGGCGGGTTCTGCCTTCACACCTGGGGATGTACAGGAAATCAAAGAGATAATCACGTCCTTTGGACTAGTGCCGATCTTTGTACCTGATCTTGGTGCATCTCTAGATGGTCATTTAGAGGATAATTATAGTGCGGTTACAGTCAGTGGGACTACCTTAAAACAGCTACGAGAAGTAGGTAGTTCTGCCTTTACCCTGGCATTAGGTGAAAGTATGCGGGGTGCTGCCAAGATTCTGGAAGAACGCTTTGGCACACCTTATGAGGTGTTTGGCGAACTGACGGGGTTAGAACCAGTAGATGAATTTATCCAAGCATTGGCGATTCTGAGCGGTAACAACGTACCCGAAAAATACCGCCGCCAACGTCGTCAGTTGCAAGATGCGATGCTGGACACTCACTTTTACTTCGGTGCAAAACGAGTTTCCTTAGCACTGGAACCTGATTTGTTGTGGTCAACCGTGCATTTCCTGCAATCGATGGGAGCGCAAATTCATGCAGTGGTGACAACCACGCGATCGCACCTCTTAGAAAAACTCCCGGTTAAAAGCATCACCATCGGCGACTTAGAAGACTTTGAGAGTCTAGCGGGTGGTTCTGATTTGCTGATTGGTAACTCGAATGTGGGTGCGATCGCAAAACGCCTCTCGATTCCTCTTTATCGTCTAGGACTGCCCATTTATGACCGTTTAGGTAACGGTCAATTTACTAAAGTTGGCTATCGAGGCACGATGGAACTTTTGTTTGGCATCGGCAACCTGTTTTTAGAGGCAGAAGAAGCGAGAGTTAAACAGTTCCAAGAGTTCGGAACTGTCGGCGCAGAGTTTTGAATTCACACTTGAAATTCAAAACAGTTCAGTTAAGAGTTGATCCTCTCTAACCCTCCTTTTTAAGGAGGAATAGAGCCAGCCTTAAATTAGCCCCCCCTTTTTAAGGCTACGGTGTACACACGAGGGCTTTCGCTCAGAATACGAGGACTTTCGTTCAGAACATGAGGGCTTTCGTTCAGAACACGAGGGCTTTCGTTCAGAACACGAGGACTTTCGTTCAGAACACGAGGACTTTCGTTCAGAACACGAGGACTTTTGTTCAGAACACGAGGGCTTTCGTTCAGAACACGAGGACTTTCGTTCAGAACACAAGGACTTTCGTTCAGAACACAAGTCTTTTTTGAGCCATTGAGGAAATAAAACAGCTTTGCTTTTCAAGAGGGGTGGTGGGGATTAAAAGTCTGTGGAGCCACTCCACTCTAAAAGACTTGTGTGTACACGGTAGCTTTTTAAGGATGGGGGGATATTTCGAGGCTAAATATTACTAACTGAACCGTATTGCTTCAAAATTCAAAACTTTAGAGAGGAGAATTACAATGAAAATAGCCTTCACGACGAGTGACCGAGTTCATATTAATGCCCACTTCGGATGGGCAAAAATGATTGATGTTTACGAAATTACCGATGAGGGATATCACTTCGTAGAAACCCTCACCTTTGAAGGCGAACTCAAAGAAGATGGGAATGAAGATAAAATCACCCCAAAACTTGAGGCAATAGGCGACTGTACGATTATTTACGTAACAGCAATTGGTGGTAGTGCCGCCGCTCGGTTAATTAAGAAAGGTGTCACCCCAGTGAAGGCGCGATCGGAAGAAGAAGAAATTAGTGAAGTGCTAAACAAGCTAGTGAAAACCCTCAAAGGTAATCCTCCACCTTGGTTGCGTAAAGCTTTACAGCCAAAAACCACAAACTTTGCTGATGAAATCGAAGACGAAGCAACAGTATGACCGCAAATAATAGTGTTAACGGAACCGCTACAACTGAAGTCTTGAACTCACCTTTTCTTAAGGTATTAATCAAACAAATCCGTGGTCAAGACAGTTATGGAGTTTATCGTACTTGGTCGGATGAGTTAATTCTCAAACCTTTTATTGTTACCAAACAAAAGAAACGGGAAATCTCCGTTGAGGGCGAAGTCGATCCGATCACGCAAGCACGAATTATGGCATTTTTTCGGGCTGTAGCGGCTGGAATTGAACAAGAAACAGGTTTGATATCTCAGGTTGTAGTTGATTTGAGCCATGAAGGATTTGGCTGGGCGCTAGTTTTTTCTGGTCGTCTTTTGCTAACTGTGAAAACCCTGCGAGATGCTCATCGCTTTGGCTTTGACTCAGTAGAGAAATTAGCAGAAGAGGGAGAAAACTACGTCAAAAAAGGTCTTGATTTGGCGAAACGCTTTCCTGAAGTTGGCAAAATTTAAAGAGTTAGGAGTGAGGAGTTAGGAGTGAGGAGTTGAATTAACTATTAACTGATAATTCAGGATTTACAGTTACTAATTTATAACTCATAACTCATAACTTATAACTCCTAACTTTTAGAAAAGGAGTGGCTGATTGTGCAAGCAGAAGAAACGAGTATTGAGGAACTACAAGGACAAATCAGACGGCTGAACAGCAAAGCAGGTCAAATGAAAATGGATCTGCATGATTTAGCTGAAGGTCTGCCAACAGATTACAACCAACTTATGGATGTTGCCGCCGCAACTTATGAAATCTATCGCCAGTTAGATGAACTTAAGCAACATCTGAAACAATTGGAGAATGCGAAATGACTGGAACAATTGATGAATTCAAGAAGCTCGTAGATGCAGAAGAATTTTTTGAATTCTTTAATATGCCTTACGATTTAGAAGTTGTGAATGTAAATCGTTTACATATTCTGAAAAAGTTTTCTCAATATATACAGGAAATTGATGATAATTCTCCTGACTTGAATCAAGAAGAGAGACTAAATCAATATTCTTTGGCTTTGCAAAAAGCTTATCAGGTATTTGTCGAATCAACACCTCACGAACAAAAGCTGTTCAAAGTGTTTAACGATAAGCCGAAAAATGTAGTCACACTGACAGAAATCACTTCTGATTAGGAGGTATAAATTGGTTAACCTAACGCCTACCGAATTAGAACGCTATCGTCGCCAAATGATGCTTCCGAATTTTGGCGAAACAGCACAGAAACGCCTGAAGTCAGCGACAGTTCTGGTGACAGGTGTGGGGGGATTAGGCGGTACGGCGGCGCTTTACTTAGCAGTAGCGGGCGTTGGGCGGCTAATTCTAGTCCGGGGTGGTGACTTGCGGCTGGATGATATGAATCGTCAGGTTCTCATGACTGATGATTGGGTAGGTAAGCCAAGGGTATTCAAAGCTAAAGAAACTCTGGATGCGATTAATCCTGATGTCCAAGTGGAAGCTGTTCATGATTACATCACCCCGGAAAATGTAGACTCGTTAGTGCAATCCGCCGATATGGCTCTTGATTGCGCCCATAACTTTACAGAGCGCAATTTGTTAAATGAAGCCTGTGTGCGATCGCGTAAGCCAATGGTGGAAGCTGCAATGAATGGGATGGAGGCTTACCTGACAACGATTATTCCTGGTGTGACTCCTTGCTTGTCTTGTCTGTTTCCAGAAAAGCCTGAGTGGGATCAGCGCGGCTTTTCAGTTCTAGGCGCTGTTTCTGGGACACTAGCTTGTTTAACAGCACTGGAAGCTATCAAGTTGATCACTGGGTTTAGTCAGCCTCTATTATCGCAATTGCTGACAATCGACCTAAATCGGATGGAATTTGCTAAACGCCGTTCTCACCGCGATCGCTCTTGTCCAGTATGCGGTAATAGTGCGCCTTGGAGACACGCGCAATCCAATTCGATGGAACCCACAGCCACAGGTATTGCACAAAACACTT
Organism: Nostoc sp. DedQUE12b; assembly: GCF_034530835.1. Taxonomy (NCBI): domain Bacteria; kingdom Bacillati; phylum Cyanobacteriota; class Cyanophyceae; order Nostocales; family Nostocaceae; genus Nostoc; species Nostoc sp. DedQUE12b. The sequence goes on from NZ_JAVRCI010000047.1 coordinate 8,154, forward strand.
AATTTTGTCATTAGTCATTAGTAAATAACAAAAGACAACTGACAAATGACAACCTACACCTGAAATCAGATAACTAATCGCTACAAATCAGGAGACTTAATGGCCGTTATTTTATCAGAAAAAGCAGAATTTCATCTGCGGGCATTCCTCAAAGGTTCCGCACCCGATGCTGATGGCGCAACTAAAGGTGTCCGCATCTCTGTAAAAGATGGTGGTTGCAGTGGCTATGAATATGCGATCGATATCACCAGCAAGCCCCAACCAGATGATTTAGTAAGTCACCAAGGCAAAGTACTGGTTTACGTTGATGCCAAAAGTGCGCCCTTATTAGACGGAGTTATCGTTGACTTCGTTGAGGGAGTGATGGAAAGCGGTTTTAAATTCATCAACCCCAATGCAACTGATACCTGCGGTTGTGGAAAGTCTTTTAAAACAGACGACGGTACGCCTACTGGTGTACCTTGCAGCCAAAGCTAACATCATTTCGTTAGTGCTAAGTCAATTGTAGAGATTTCCCATAGACACACTCCACAGAGTTTCAATGCTCTTGAGGTAGCTTCTAGTTCGCTTTGCATCCCTTACCCCTATAGAGAAGCTGACTAAACTTAGCATCTCTGTAAGAAGAAGGGAAGCAAAAAGTAGGATAGGTTGCTCAAAAAACTCGGAAATTAGACCAACTGTATAACGTTTGAGGAGAATCTGAAAATGGCTACCTACCAAGTTAGATTAATCAACAAAAAAGAAGACCTCGACACCACAATTGAAGTTGAAGAAGACACCACCATCTTAGAAGCAGCAGAAGAAAATGGTATTGAATTGCCTTTTTCCTGTCATGCAGGATCTTGCTCTAGCTGTGTTGGTAAAGTTGTTGAAGGTGAAGTTAATCAAGAAGATCAAAACTTTCTAGATGACGATCAGGTTTCTAAAGGATACGCTCTACTTTGTGTAACTTATCCTCGTTCTAATTGCACAATTAAGACTCATCAAGAAGCGTATTTAGTTTAAACTATTACTTTGGTTGCTGCTTTTGGCTACCAAATAAAAAATAAAGGATGAAGGATGAAAATATACTTCCTTCTTCCTTTCACAATTTCTAATTTATAATTAAAATGTTTACCAATTTTAGTGTTATTATTGATAATTCTATTAATTAACCTTTATGTATAGCTTTACTTAATTATTTCTGAAAAATCAAATACTCGACTTTTTAAATAAATTGGGTATATATAATTTCCAAGCTTTAAAAATCTAATATGATTGCTGCAATTACTCTTAATTAAACTACTGCACACTTTTTATAACCATTTTTATGAGTGAGTCGCTAAATTATACAAGTGCAATTTTATATGAAAAATAGAGCGGCTTGCAAAGGAAGCCAACTCTATTTTTTAATCAACAGCAACTATCACATCTGATGATTTAATCACAGCATAAGCTTGCTTACCTTCTGCAAGTGATAGCTTTTCTGCTGATGATTTTGTGATGATTGACACTAGCTCTACTCCTGGCGCTAGTTCTAAAGTTATCTCAGTATTAACTGAACCATGTACAACTTTTTTGACAGTACCCTTCAGAGAATTACGAGCGCTAATTTTCATGCTTTTAATTTACTAAGTTGAACTATTTATACTTTAGTAAATTAGCAAGTTTTAGTTTTAAAATAGCTTTTTTTTAAAATTTCTTAATAATTTTGAAATAATCTCATTTACTTTAAGGTAGTATCTCTACTTGACGAGCATTACACAAATGGATGGGACGGTAATTTGCTCCAAAGCTTCGCTACACATCAATCCACAAAAAGTCAATTCTATGTTAGTTTGGGCGTAGCAGAGGTTTCTGCTTATTTTACTTTTAAAGAAGAACAAGAAATCTTATAACTTGTAGGTAAACAAGTTGTCACAGGTGTAGAATTGCGAGACAAACTAAAAATATTTGTTGAAGAAAGTCAGAACTATGATTCGGTTCTTACGAAACAGGTTTTAGACGCGATGGATACAAGCGATCGCTCTCTTATAATTGATACTGTAACTAGTCTCCAAGAATCAGCCAAAGCAATTATTTCTCGATTATGCAAATCTGTTAATATAAAAACTAATAAGTAGATATCATTAATAAGAATTAGCATAAGGATTGGCCGATGTCGCTATCTAAATTTGCAATTGTAGAAAGTACTCTCCGTGAAGGTGAACAATTCATCAAAGCTAATTTTTCTTCAGATGATAAAGTCGAAATCGCTGAAGCTCTTGCTGCATTTGGAGTGGAATATATAGAGTTAACGTCACCAATTGCTTCACCTCAGTCTAGACGAGACTGTGAAAGTTTGGTTCGGTTAGGCTTGCCATCCAAAATATTAACTCACATTCGCTGTCACTTAGAAGATGCTAAAGTTGCTTTAGCAACAGGCGTAGCCGGGATTAATTTAACTATTGGTAGTTCTTCTTTGATGCGTCAGTTCAGTCATGGTAAAAATATTAATCAAATTATTGATTTAGCATCTGAAGTTTTAACTTTTATTCATCAACAAGCTTCCGATATTGAGTTACGGTTTTCGGCTGAGGATTCGTCACGTACTTCCATAGAAGATTTAATTACAATTTATTCCGAGATTGAAAAATTAGGAATTGTCAAACGCATAGGAATTGCCGATACGGTAGGAATTAGTACCCCAATGCAAATATTTGAATTAGTGAAGACTTTACGCCAATTCACCAATTTAGATATTGAGTTTCACGGTCATAATGATACAGAATGTGCAAATGCTAACAGTTATACAGCACTAGAAGCGGGAGCAACTCATATTGACACTTGTGTTCTGGGCATTGGTGAACGCAATGGTATCACCTCACTAGCTGGATTCATCGCTAGGTTATATGCCACAAATCCAGAGCGGATTAAGTCTAAATATCATTTGGATCAACTTGGTTACTTGCATGAATTAGTTGCAAGAAAAGTGGGAATTCCTATTCCTTTTAACCATTGTGTTTTTGGTGAAAGTGCTTTTAGTCATAAAGCTGGCATTCATACTAAAGCTATGCTTAATAACTCTGAAACTTATGAGGCTATTAATCCCCGGAGTTTTGGTGTGACGCGCTCAATTTTAATTAATCATAAATTGGCTGGAAAACAGGCGGTTAATCATCGAGCTAATGAATTAGGACTTTCCTTTAATTTGTCTCAGCTTAAAGATATTACCCATAGATTGAAAACTTTAGCTGACAAACAAAGTCTTACCATTGAAGATGTAGATAATATTTTATATTCTTATCATTGTCAGTAAATTGGAAAATATACACACTTACTGTCCAAGCGTAGATACCCAACTTCTAGAAGAAGTCGGGTATCTATCTTATGGAAAAAAACTGTAATAATTACTGATTTTCCATTATTTTCTAAGCTTTCTTAAGAAAAATATCTGTTGCTCTTTATAAATGATTCAGAGTTTAAACTTATAAAATTGATAGCATATATGTAAGTAAAAATATTGGTAATCATTACATTTGAATTAATTTATTGTTGTCTGTAAACATTAATTTCGACAACTAAAATGATCATGCTGCAACTGTTTCAATGTAGGCAGCTTCAGCCGGGAAGACAGAAGCCGTCAAGTTATTTTTACAACATCATCCTAATTTATATTTAAAAAACTTAGACCATTATAAAGCGATAGATTTTGCTAGCAACGTAGAAGTTTTAAGGATACTCAAAAATGCCATAAAGTCAGATATAGGGCAAAGCTTATCATGACGCTAACAAGCATTCTTACTTATTGGTACAACTCGATCCAAATTATGTAGATGCTTCAACACAGCCATCTGCATTTAAAGTTTATCCCAAGTTTTATCGGAGAGTGAAATTAAATCTCAATAATCCGGTTCATTCTTTTATCTCGTTAACCAGTGCAATAACACTAGAAAAAGTATATAAAGATGGCCCCTATAAATTGCGGGTGAATCCATCAGCAGGCGCTCTGTATCCTACGGAAGTTTACGTACAGGTTCGTGGGATTAAGGGAATGGTAAATAGTATATACCATCTAGAAGTTGAGAATAATTGTCTAACTCTCATCTCTGAATTAATCAATGATGGGTTAGAGAATTATATTATACCGGGTAAATGTATCAACGGATTCATCTTTTTAATTAGTTGTGTTTATTATAGGTCTAGCTGGAAATATCAAAATAGAAGCATAAGATATTGCTTCTTAGATAGCGGACACCATTTAGGTGCAGTTGCCGCTTCAGCTTTTCTCCACAACCGAGATATACAACTAATTTTTGACTTTGATAAACTCGCTCTCAATTCAGATTTTGGTTTTGAGAATAAAGAGTTTATTACTGCTTGTGCGGTGTCAGGAGAAATAGAAGACAATAAAATCAGACGCTTAAGGCTGAAAATTCCTTTTGTCTCTGGTACTGATTATTTTGAATCCAATCAATTTATTGAAGATGCCTATTAAGCAACTGCTCTACAAAAGAGTCGTCAGCAGCAATTAGAGTATCCTCAATTTGATTTTGAACGGGATCAATTTTATCGAACAATTTGGGATAGACGTTCTATTAGACGTTTCCGGAAAGAGCCTATTTCTCAAGAAGATTATTTATATGTAGTACAACAACTTCAGCAGTCAATACCGACAGAAAATTATGAGCAAATAGAAATTTACTTAGTGGTGCATCGAGTAGAAAGAATGACACCTGGGTTATATAAAGGTACGTATCTGATTAAAGGGGGTAACTTTAGCGAAAAAACAGGTTACTTATGTATTAATCAGGCTATTGCTAGAGATGGCGCTGTAACTTTATTTTTTGTGTCAGATTATTTAAATTATCAAACTGCTATGCAAATAGCTGGTTTTGTCGGACAAAGACTTTATTTAACTAGTAATTATTTGGGAATTCAGTGTAGTGGGATTGGTGCGTATTATGATGACGAAACCCAAGAATTATTAGAAACGAATAAAGATGTACTTTATGGAATGGTGATTGGAATATAAGCAGGAAGCGAAAGAGAGATGGCTAGAAAAATGTATTACTTAAATGGTGATGACTCACATCCTATGCAACCGACATCTGCGGATATTATACTGCGGCAACAACTAGAGTATTCTATTAGCAGATACTTTTATGACGCTTGCGATCGCACAATCCAAAATCTTCTATCTAATTGTCGGTGGTATGTCACAACCCCTGCCAATGCTCTGACATTGGTAATTGAATGTCCCGATCAAGTTACTAATTGGCGTATTTTGCAAAAAATCGTGCCAATGGGGACATTATTATATGGAATTGTCAGCAGTGCAAAAATCCGTGTTTGTCCGCCAGAGAGTCAAGGCGTACCTTTTGAAATGAGGGTAGATGAACTTTCTGTTTATCGGGATTGGGCTTGATTCGATTTTGGATTGTTAATTAAAAGTTGATATTCTGGCTGATAAGTGCAGCTACCTCTTCAAAAACCAAATCAGCAGAATGTTTAACAACAGGACTTAACTCTAGTCCCAAACCAAGATTTGCCGCCTCAATTAAATAAACTGTCACATCTTCAGGAAAATCATTTTGAAAGATTTTCCGTCCGGCGGCTAAAGCATTATCCCAACGAAAATCGTGCAAGTTATAACTAGGTTCGGGCATTGCTTCTAGTTCTTTTCCTGGAACTTTAAACACAGCACCCGATTCAGAACCAGTTGAACTTGCATCAATAATTACTAATTGTTTACTACCTCTAGCTTGAAACATTACTTCCATCCCTGCGGTGCCACAGTCATATACTCGTACATGAGGATGAGGGTTTTGAGCTAGATATTTTTGTAAGCGTTGGGCAATGATTACACCTACAGCGTCGTCACTGCGATTGAGATTGCCGCAACCGATGATAGTGAGCATTTTTTGTACGCCAATGTCTTGAACTGCTACCAGAGCGATCGCATAAAGTACAATAAGTCACAGCAATTCTTTCCTTTTGTCAAGCGTATGGATACTTTGACTACAAATAGACAGACATTAATTGAGGCAATTAATGCTCTCCCAGATGAAAAATTAATTGAGCTAGCAAGCTTTGTTGAATATCTTCAATATAAATCGACAAGGCAAAAAGAAGTAAACAATCATGGGTCTTCTTTTCTAATGTCTATTGCAGGATTAGGAGCTTCTGGGGAAACTGATGTCTCAGAACAAGATGAAGATATATTAAAAAATGAGATTGATTCTGTACGTGGTTGGAGTCTTAAAGCAGATGAGCGTACATGACAGCAATCCTGGATACAAGTTTCTTATTTGCGCTTACGAGTTATTGCCATAATCTGCAAAATATGAGGCTTTGACTTATGAGACAGACAAAGCCTCTGAAAAGAAATTATCAGCAGTCAACTATAACTCTACACCATGTTTCTTAGCAACTTCAGTCAATTTCTCATACTGATGTTGTGATGCTTGAGTTAATATCTCTTCAGCTTGTTCTTTAGTACTTCCCTCTTTAGGAATTAAATACTTGACATAAAGAGATACAAAATCAGCAGCGATCGCTAAACCGGATAAAGCGTGTTTGTCAGCTTCCTTACCAGCGATCGCAGCTACCAAACCGGCTTTAATTGGGTCTGGTTTAACTTTCATGAACTGCTCGACCAGTTTAGGAACGTAGTCTTCTGGTGGCAAATTATCTAACTTACTTCTATCAGGAGTAAAGTTACATTCTGCGGCTTGAGCTTGCTCTAAAACACACCATTCTATGTATTCTTGCAATGCTGCATCGGGAACGCGAGGAAGATAATTATGTAGCGCTAAATCAGACACAAGCTTACCGTGTAAATTGCTGTTTTATGCAAATGCATTAACGCAAGCCTAACGCACTGTTTCTATAAGTTTTAGTGTGTTAGGCTACGAGTTTTGAATATAAGACATTGGGAATATGGCATTAGGCATAGGTTAGTTATCACTCATTTTCCCCACTCCTCACTTCTCGGTTAAAAGAGTTGGTGAGGCGATCGCATTTTTGGTGTTGTCTATTTGTGTAGATAAGGGCACACTATAAAACAGGTATAAATATATAGTTTTTTCATGAAACCTGCTTTACATAAAGGCCAATTAATTAGATGGAATGACAATCGTGGGTTTGGTTTCATACAACCGCATGATGGTAGTCAAGAAGTTTTTTTACACATTACGGCATTGAAAGACGTTAACCATCGTCCCCAAGTTGATGATTTCATTTGTTATCAGTTAACAGCTAGTAAAGATGGCAAAGTACGCGCTTGTAATGCTTATATCGAAGAAGTTCAATCAAAATCCTTATCTTCTGCCGCACGCAAGAAGTCTATATCCAAAACTGTAGACAAATCTTTATCATTAGCATTACAGACATTGCTTCTATCTTTACTACCTGGGCTGGGTTCAATTCATCTTGCAATAACAACTGGCAACCCAATTCCGCTAATCCTTTATCCTGTCATGAGTTTAATTACCTTTTTGCTATATGCCGACGATAAATCTCGTGCACAACAAGGAGGATGGAGAAGGCAAGAAAATACTTTACATCTGTGCGAATTTATGGGTGGTTGGTTAGGTGCATTTTTTGCCCAACAGAAGTTACGTCACAAAAGCAGCAAAGTTTCTTATCAAATTGTATTTTGGTTGATAGCAACTCTTCACATTGTATTTTGGTTGGATTGGCTATTTTTTGGTAAAGCATTGATAAATCTGTTTTTGGGTATTGTTTCTAGGGGATAAGTAAGTTTAGTCTGATTGTCATAATGATACAAAGGCGATGTCTACGACAGACTATTCGGCGTCGCTCAGTTAGATGTCTACTCCAGTAAGCTGTAAAGTAAGCCTTGTCGATGATTATGATATGAAAACTTTTACTGCGATCGCTGAAAGAGATTCTGATACTAAGTTCTATGTCGGCTATGTCCCTGGCTTTTCTGGAGCGCATTCTCAAGGTGAAACCTTGAATGAATTGCAGGAAAATTTGCCTGAAATTATTGAGATCCTTCTAGAGGATGAGGATCTGGTGTTCGAGACTGAGTTTGTAAGTACACAACAGATTGTGGTTTACTAGACTTAGACTATGAGTAATGTTTCTATTCTCAAAAATGCTGGAGTTGCAGTGAGGTCTTAACTAATGACTCTAATACTTGAAACTCAGAGGCTGTTGTTAAAACCAATTTTGGAGAGTGGGCTGAACACACTACACGCTATTCTCATTGACTCATACGTGAGAAAGTATCTGTGCGATGACAAAATTTTTCCATTGCAACAGGTTGAAGAAATGGTGATACAGAGCCAGAATAGTTTTGAAGAAAAAAAATTTGGTTTATGGTTTATTGAGACTAAAAATGAGCAAGAAACCATTGGCTTTGTTGGTTTATGGGATTTCTTTGATGAAGAACAGCCCCAATTAGTTTATGCTTTACTGCCTGAAGCAACCAAAAAAGGCTATGCTACCGAAGCTGCAACCAAGATGTTGGAGTATTGTTTTAACAAACTTAACTATCAGTATCTTTTAGCAAGCTGCGATCGCCCAAACCTTGAATCACAAAAAGTAACAGAAAGAATAGGTATGACAAAGGTGGAGGAAAAAATCGTGAATGGCAACCCCCTAGTATTTTTCAGAATTGAGAAATCGTAAGTAAAAATATTGTAAGTATTGATAAGTCACTGGTGCGTGGCGCATAACACAGCGTTGTAGCTGATTGCAATCTAGATTGTCTAGGTCAGTCTGTTGTTTAGAGATGAACGCAATGAGCAGCAGTGATCGCTGAAATAACAAATGTAGTCTCCGAAATAGCAAATGTAGTCTCCGAAATAGCAAATGTAGTCGCCGAAATAGCAAATGTAGTCGCCGAAATAGCAAATGTAGTCGCCGAAATAGCAAATGCGATCGCTGAAATAACAAATGCGAACGCCAAATCAACAAATGCGATCGCCGAATCAACAAATGTGTAAGCGTAGGCATTAAGATTTGGCTGCCCAAAGTAGAGAAATATCGTACTTATTAAACATCGAATCGGCACTCACAAGTGTCATTTCTTCTATCTGAGCCTGTGCAATCAACATTCTGTCAAAAGGATCTCGGTGATGCAAAGGCAATGCAGCCGCTTGTAAAGCATGAGAAGCTGTAATTTCTAGCGAGCGCATTGCCAACACCGTCATCCGACTAGAAATATAACTGTCTAGGGGATCTGCCAGTGGTAACTTGCCGATCGCAACTTTTATCCCCATTTCCCAAATGCTGGCAACTGAGAGCCGTAATTCATTCCTTTCATCGGCAATATGGGCGATAGCCGCTTCATTCAAAAGCTCTGGTTGAGTAAACCACCATAACCAGCACTGTGTATCTAGCAAGAGTTTCACTCCTCACCGCCCTCAAATGCTGCCAAAATTTCTTCTGGTAAAGGGACATTGAAATCATCCGGCACTACAAAACGTCCTTTATCTTGCCCTAAACTATTGAGTCGATTTGATGAGGTGCGAAACGGAACCAACTTGGCGATCGGAATGCCTCGGTTGGAAATAATGATTTCTTCTCCAAGTTCTACGCGCGACAACAGCTTTGAGAGATTCGTTTTAGCTTGATGAATATTTACGGTTTCCATAAGATTAAACTAAGTCTGTAAACTAAGTTTAGTTTTTTTGGCACAGTGATGCAAGAGCGATATATACGATGGGCTACGTCTACGCAACTATTTTTGCGTAAAGCGATCACAAAGAATCGTGATCTAAGGTTTTGTATACGTAGCTTTTAATTTGCAGATTGGGAATACTGAACTTGATACAAATAAATAGTATTTAAACAACACAATGAAAATAGTTCGTCGCTTTTTTGGATGGTTTTTTCTTATAATCGGAGCATTTGGACTTTTTCAGCAACTCATTACAGGACTAGTTTTTTTATCTTGGGGAGTACTTTTACTACCTTCCACAAATAAATTGGCAGCAAAATCAGGTTTACAGTTAAATTTGTGGAAGCGGATTAGTATCGTTTTTATTGGTATTGTGCTAATTAGTTCACATAAGGTACATTTACAATCGCCTCAATATGTAACACAGCAAGCAACGCCAGAACCTACTTCTCCCATCTCTGCTTTAAATCAACCGCCAAAATTAAATTCTCCAACAAAGTTAGAAACAGAGACACCTTTACCTAAATCTAAAGAAAGTAGTATTGGGGCTTTGGTGCAAAAAAAAGGACTTGATTTCTCCTATAAAACTGCTGGGAGAGTTGAGAAAAGTGATAAGTTGATCGTTGTTAATTATACTCGTGATTGGAAATGTGGTGTAGAAGCACTTGAAAGTACAGCGAGACAGGAATGGCAGACTGTGTTTGATTTATCTATAAAAACATGGACTGATAAAGTCAGAGAGTTGAATAACTGCTTAGGAAATGCAAATCAAACATGGATTGATTATTCAACAACACCAAGCCAGTTCAGCATAGAGCCTAATGGTAATGAAACAGTCATTAGGGCTGATGTTCAAGATACAGATGGGTCAATTATCCTTAAAGATTCGTTAGTGGTGCGGTACAAAGCAGAAGATGGGGTTTCTCTCAATACTTCTCTAACGACTTCTGAATCATCCCTGACTTCGACTACTTCTTCACAAACATCTGAAGAAGGGGTTCTTTTTGCTAAAGATTCTGAAGCTCAAATTAACGTGCGTACTGGAGCAGGTATAAATTTTAAGAGCCGTCACTATGGATTAGTTGGTGATAAAGTCACGATTATAAATTCTGTTCGCGGTCAAGATAGCTATATTTGGTATCAAATCAAGTTTCCAATCTCAGGCGCTGATGGATGGGTTCGCAGTGACTTCATTCAAGTCATGCCAATCCAACATTAAACTATATTAAATTATACAAATAGTGTAGACGCACCAGCAGCTTACCGTGTACCGCAAAGAAAGAAATAGTATTAATAGTTAGTTTTTTAGACAGACTATACTTACGCTGATAGGAAGCAATTGAGTCAAGTGTATGACCGATCCAGTAAGCTGTAAGTGAGCCTAGTTGGAGAAATGGAGTGCGAAACATGACACTCACTGAGCTACTTCCTGCTGTCCGCAAACTGTCTGTATCAGAAAAAATTAAGCTAATCCGCATTTTGGCGGAAGAATTGGATACTAACGAAGATATTTCGCCTCTAGAACCTTTTAAAACCTGTGATTTGCCTACACCTTACAATTCATTTGGTGCAGGTGAAGTTCTTATGCAGGCATTGAAACAGACAGATAAAATGTGACCAGATGCGATTCAAATATTTGACTACTGATACTTCTCAAAATGAGTTTGACAGTTTGCTACGGATTCCACTGCGTCTTTGTCTAGATGATAGAGCGGTTGAAGCTCTTGCACTGGTGGACAGTGGTGCAACTGTAAATGTTCTACGAGATATTGTGATAATAGTAAGCTAATGATGTTTTTACCAGAAGGTAAGGTGATTATGGCAATCACATTAGATAAAGCTGCATCTGGGAATATGACTCTTGAGGAGTTCTTTAATTATGACGATGGTACAGATGCAATGTATGAGTTTGAAGATGGAGAATTGCTTCTGATGACGGCCGAGAGTGAGATAAATCGACGAATTGCCATGTTTATCCTTGTCTGCTTTGTGCAACTGGGTATTCCTGCTTATCGGCTGTCGATGAAAACGGAAATTATGACTACTGGTTCACGGGTGCGCGTTCCTGATTTAGTGGTGTTTTCTGAGGAGTTGGCGACGGCGATGGAGGGGGCTAAACGATCTACGGTAATGCCAGAGATGCCACCGCCGTTATTAGTGGTTGAAGTGGTGAGTCCAAATCAGAGTAGTCGTGATTATCGCTATAAGCGATCTGAGTATGCAGCACGGGGTATTGTTGAGTATTGGATTGTTGATCCGATACAACAGCGAGTAACAGTTCTGGAATGGGTAGAGGGTTTTTATGAGGAGAAGGTGTATCTAGGAGATAGTGCGATCGCTTCGCTTGTATTTGCTGATCTAAAGTTGACTGCTGTTCAAGTTTTGCAGTGCCATTAACGACGACTAAATGAGTCTTGAACAGCTACAAGAAAGGATGAATTGAAGAAACGGTGATAGAAAGCCAGAAGAATTTTGAGAATTAAGCAGTCCGAAAACGCGCTAACTCTTCACCAGTTTTCGCATCATGGGCATGAACTGTACACACCAAACATGAATCAAACGATCGCGCCACATGACCAACTTCCACCGGATCGCTAGAATCGTAAATGGGTGTGCCAATTAAAGCTTCTTCAATCGGCCCGCGAATTCCTTCACCATCACGAGGGCCGATATTCCAAGTACCAGGGGCGATGACTTGGTAATTCTTAATTTTACCGCCCTCTATTTCCACCCAGTGAGATAAGGAACCGCGCGCTGCTTCCGTTGCACCCCAACCGCGTCCATCTTTTTCTGTGGGTTTGATATACCAGGGATCGTTTAATTTAAATTCGCGCAAACAGTGTTCAGCTTGCCGATATAACTTGACAATTTCGTGAACTCGTGCTAGCTGACGCACATGAATACTAGCACCACCCATTCGTTTGAAAACATCGAGGATGAAGGGGTCGTAGTGTTGCCAAGATTCGCCATGTTTACCACCAGCTACTAATTGCCGCGCTAAAGGGCCAGTTTCCAAACGTCCGAAGTCTTTGTGAAGGACTGCACTCGACCAAGAGTAGGCGTTATCGAAGTCTTTGGTATTAATTGCAGTGGGTTTAGTGGTGCGATCGCTAGGGTGAATATCTGCTGTCCCTTCATCGTACCAAGAGTGAGTTGTATTCTCGCGGGTAAATGACTGATCCATTAAAACGTGAGTGTCTGCGAAGCTGTCGTACACTCCACTTTTCATAATCATCGCCGCATTTCGCCCTTCAATAGTCGGCTTTTGGTATTTATCTTCATGGGCTAAATATCCCCAAGTGACATATTTACCTACACCAGCGCCATATCTATCTAAACCGATATCTAAACCCATGCGCCAATAAAAACCTAAGTCGGAATCTCGATGATTGCGGTTTTCATCTAACCAGTCTCTAAAGTCATCATAAGTTTGGATTTGTTCGTAGCGTTCTAAAGAACAACCTAACCACACTGGTTCTAACCAATTGGTACGGAAGTATTCGAGAAGCGCCCAAGCACGGGTAATATCTGTAAGGGTGGGGGCGCACATTACACCACCAGGAACCATGTAGCTAGAATGAGGCCATTGTCCGCCTAAGAGTGCATAAATTTCTACAGGTTTAGCGGAAATTGTTATGCCTAGTTCATAAGATTTGCCTGTGAAAGCAGCAAAGCGTCTTACAGCTTCTTCATAAAAGCGACTATGGCGGTATTTTTTATTGGTTAAATCAATAGCAAAGAGTCCATAAAAGTAGCGGGGGATGCTTTGAATGGTTTCGACAATTTGACCGAGATTTCTCGCCAAAATCGCATTGCGAGGAACTTCTGTTTCCCAAGCTGTATCTAATGCCCAAGATGCACAGGTTAGGTGAGAACCGCCACAAATGCCGCAAATACGAGGTGTGACAATTAATCCAGCTTGGGGATCTTTACCGCGTAGGATAACTTCAAATCCGCGAAATAGTTCCGCGTGTGTCCAGGCGTTGACTACTCTGCCATGTTCAATATCAACTCGGACATCTAAATCACCTTCAACTCTACCGACAGGCGAAATGTCTAATGATTGAATTGTCATTTGTCATTTGTCCTTTGTCATTTGTTATTTGTCATTTGTTCTTTGTCCTTTGTCATTTGTCCTTTGTCATTTGTGAAAAACTAATGACTAATGACCAATGACCAATGACTGATGACCAATGACTAAACTGTAAAAAAGTCTTCTTCTGCCCAAGGTGGTGCTGCATCTTTTGCGACCATTGTGAGTAAGGCGTAGTCTTTTTTGTTCACTCCTGGCGGTAATTCTTTGGGAACTCCCATTACTGTTTGGGTTTTGAATACGGTTCCTGGTTTAAGGTCAAAGAAAGGAAATTCTGGTTCGGTGCAACCTAAACAAGGCATTCCAGCGCGGGTTTTGGAAGAGACGCGGTTCCATAAGATGCGGTTGCAGGAAGAATGAGTCATGGGCCCACGACAACCCAAGTCATAAAATAGGCAGCCTTTGCGCTGACCAAATTCGGCAGTCGAGGCTTTGTAGGCAAAGTGGACGTTACGGGTACAACCTGTTTGGGTATAAGTGTTGAAGAAGGTTTGAGGACGATTTAGTTCATCAAAAACAATGTCTGCTATGCGTCCAGTAGCGATCGCAACTAATATCTGCGTAATCCAGTCGGGATGGGCGGGACATCCAGGTATATTAATTACAGGTAATCCGGCTTGTGAGAGAAAGTCTTTACCTAAAAAGCCGCCTTCTTGACGTTTGAGAAATTGCAAACCTTCCGACTCACTGGGATTAGGTGACATGGCGGGAATTCCTCCCCATGTAGCACAGTCTCCCACGGCGACGATAAATTGAGCAACTTTGGCGAGGTCTGCTAACCAATCTTTCATGGCGCGATCGGCAAACCGATTCCATTCACCTGTGCCGTTGGGGGCGTTAACAACGCTGCCTTCAAATACCAAGATATCTAAAGGAATTGTGCCAGAAATACAATCCCGTAGCAGTGTTTGTAAGTTATTGCCTAGTTCTAATCCCAAAGATGGATGCCAAAGTAACTTGATGCCAAAATCAGCAATCAAATCGCAGACTGTCGGTTCTTCGGCGTTGAGAAATGACATGGTGTTACCTGAACAAGCACCACCCTGTAGCCATAGTACGTTAGTCATCGGCTATGCGTTTTTCTATTGTTTCCCATGCATGATGTAGGTGATAATGCTTGTAAAGTCTCACCTGCTTATCAATATTTATTTTTTTATCTTAAGATATTTTTTTATTTAATTCACTTTCATTAAAAAAGAATTAATCATTAACAATATATTAAATAGTCTCAATATTATTTTCAATAGCTTTCTCTGTTACATACAACACATTCTATAAATGCAAAATAGTAAAAATAAGCACTGCATCTTATTTTTAAATCTTGAGGTTAAACAAACTCAATATGCTTAATTTCTCGCTATCAAAACTCTATAATCATTAATAATTAGTGTCAACTGTCAATTAGTATAAGGTAATGAATATTTTCAGTCTTCAGATTTTCATGTAATAAATGAGCCAAAAATAGGGGCACTAAACTTTGCGCCCCGTCAACTATATATCAGTTGTTTTAGTATTTTGGTTGTGCAGCTTGCCTAACAACTTCTTCGTCGAAGTCTAACGCTTGAGCTATCTGCTCAATACTGAAACCAAATGCTAATAAGTGCGGTATCACTTCTAACTTAGCTTCTTGTTTAGCTTCTTGCTTACCTTGTTTTTTACCTTCTTCAAAAACATCTTGGAAAAATCTAGTTTGCCTCAAGTCATTTAATTCAAACATTTTCCTATCTCCTCCTGGCTTAATCGCGGCAACTTGTAGATTAATATCGTCTCTATTAAAAGCACTGTTAATCCTTCGCGCACCCTATTGTTTTAGGATTTTGGCTGTATAGCTTGCCTAACAGCTTGTTCGTCCAAACCTAATGCTTGAGCTATCTGCTCAATACTTAAACCCAACGCTAATAACTGGGGTATCGCTTCTAACTTAGCTTCTTGTTTACCTTCTGCAAAAACATCTTGGTAAAATCTAGTTTGCTTTAATTCATTTAATCCAAACATTTTTCCTATCTCCTCCTGGCTCAATCGCGGTAACTTGTAGATTAATATCGTCTCTATTAATTGTATTATTTCTCTAATAGTAGTGACATCTGAAATTTGCTGTCGGGCACTGTTGACTATCTCTACAGCTTTTATTGTCGCAGTTGATTCGGGTTCGATGATGAGTTTAACTGTCTCTATACCAATTGATGATGCCTCAATTGAGCTTAATTCGTCGAGATAGACGCGAGTTACTCGTTGTGAGTTTAGTAATTCTGTATATCTTTCGGTATCTCCAGTATCAACGCTGCGGTTGGGGAAGATTACAACACCACGCCAATTGTTAGTTAATTCGGTTTTATCGAGATAGTTAAAGATTTCGGTAAATAAACGTGAGTATAATTTTTTATCTGGTTGAAACTGCACTTCGGCAAAATAAATCGGTAAGTCTGGCGTATTTGGAAGAAAGACACCATCGATTCTAAACGCCAGTTGCTTAACTTCTACTGAAGAAAATTGGTAAGCATTAGCTAGTTGGGGTGGTTGGTTAATCAGTTCAAAGAAAGTGCTGGGGATACTCTAAAAGATCCGATAAAAGATACTGTCTGTTTTCAAAGGAGCTTGTTTTACAGTTGATGAATATATTTTACACAACGACTAACCCGTGGTAACTATTTTGAGTACAATAAATATTATGTATGTCAACAATTCAATAAAAAATATTTAAATTGTATAAGACGATGATACAAAAAGCATTTAAAAAAAATTAGGTGTTTAAAACTGACATTAATATTAGCAATTTCCCCCTAGAATTTTAGAAATAGGGTGTTTTATAGTATTGTATTGAGCATGGCATAAGACATTGGCTATAGAGGATTAAGTTTTTTCCCTAGTTTCTAGTCTTTAATGTTAGCTCAAATAAAAAAGGGGAATTCCGCCTAAAGGACTCGAAGCCTGCGTAAATCAGTATGGCCCGTGATTAGATGCGTTTACGTATCTCAATCATTCGTGGGCGTTGACAGATTCAATTCCCAATTGGCTAGAGTACGGCAGAGTTATGAACCCCAGCATTACAGATTCGGCGGTGAAGGCTGCGGTAGCAGCTGTTGCATCGGAGTCAGCTTCAGCAGAGGAAAAAATCCAAATGCTGATTGAGATCGCACAGGGTTTTCAAAAAAAGCCCAAAGCTGCCCAAGACTTGCGGAATGCAGTTGGCTTATATTACCGGGCCTACGAGATGTGTGGTGAGGAGTATCCCCTACTGAAAGCTAGGGCCAAAGTGGGCATGGCGGGGACATTACAGGCAATACCGGACGCTGATTACCAACTGCTGATGCAAGCGAAAGCAGGTTATGAAGAAGCACTGCCAATTTTACAGGAATTAGCTTCACCAGAGGAAGTAGCAGAGACGCAGATGAATTTTGGGCTGGTGTTGCAGTCACTAGTGCCATTCAATTTGGCGCGGATAACTGACAGCATCCAGGCTTATCATGAGGCGTTGCGGGTGTTTACTTGGGAAGATTACCCCCAAGAATATGCGATTTTATATAACAATATTGCGATCGCTTACCTTTCTATGCCTCTAGCATCGGAACGAGAATACTTGCGTCAAGGGTTAGCTGTGCAATCATTTGAGGTAGCACTAAAGCATATTAATCTGATTGATCATCCTAGAGAATATGCGATGTTGCAAAACAACTTAGGTAACGCTTTGCAATATTTAGTGAGTTCCCATCCTGTAGAGAATAATTTAAGAGCGATCGCAGCTTATGACGAAGCGTTAAAAGTGCGTAACGCCAAAGATACACCCGTAGAGTACGCTAACACAATTTCCAACAAAGCCAACGCCCTATTCAACTTACCAGACGACCCTGAAAAACCAGAAGCTGGTAATCCTCAAAATCTTTTGCAAGCGCGTATTTACTACCAAGATGCTTTAGAAATATTTACGGAATACCAACAAATTGCACAAGCAGAGGTAGTAGTCCAAGCGCTACAAGATGTAGAAGCAGAAATAGGGAATAGCAAATAGGTTAGTTATTCTTTCTCCCCACTCCCTACTCCCCTAATTACTAACAATCAGGACAAAACAGCATGAGAGATATTTTTACCTACTCAAACGTGATAAATTTTATCACAAGTTTAGCAGATGGTGAATTGAACATAGCAACAGAAGTTTCGTGGCTAATCATAGCATTAATCTTGTCTATGGTCGGCGGTGCAATTGGTGGAATGCTGTTAGCAGGGAAAGATATAGGCTATCAATTTTCAGCAATGCTTGGTGCATTATTGGCCCCGGCGGGTGTAATTCCTGCCATTCTTTTAGGGCTTGCTACTTTAAGTTTATTGACAACTTATTAGGAGAAAACATGTTAGAGATAGGGTGGCTTTCTGCCAAGTTATTTTTTAAAGGAAAGCTAATACGCGACCCAATGTATTTTGCCAAGCAAACTACTACTGGTATTGCTATAGGTTTCTTACTGCTAGTGTTACTTGCACAAGCTCCAATTCCTTTCTACTACCCAATAATCTTATCTAGCTTAGTGACGGGCATGATTATGCCATTTCTCCTTAAGGACTTCAAAATGAAGTGATTGGTCATTGATGAATAGCCAATGACAAAAGACAAATGACCAATGACCAATGATAAATGACAAACCTTGAAGAATTAATTCAGGAAATTAATCGTTTTGAGGCAATTATATCCGAGTGGGATGAAAGCCAACGGTGTGTAGCAGTAGGTCTAAAAAGAGCAATCGAAGCTTTGCATAAAGCTGCATTGACTAATTTGATTAAAAGTCTAAAACAAGAATCAATGCCAGCTTTGCGTCATGCTGTTGCAGATGAGTTAGTGTATGCAGTGCTACTGTATCACGAGTTAGTAAAACCACCAAAACCATCACTAGCACAGCGAATTGAAACAGCCCTTGAAGAAGTTCGCCCAGGTTTAAAAAGCCATAATGGGGATGTAGAATTAGTGTCAATTAAGCCACCAGATACAGTAGAAGTTAGATTAATCGGAACTTGCAGCAGTTGTCCGACTTCTACTTTGACTTTATCTCAGGGAGTAGAACAGGCAATAAAAAACCATTGTCCTGAAATTACAAAAGTAGTTGCAGTCAATAATAGCCCTACTGTTAAGAACGCGAATTCTGGTTTAATCAGTCCATTTTCTGCAAAAATAACTTGTACTTGGATCAAAGTAGCAACGATTGATGAAGTTCCTGAGTTTAGCGTAATTGCAGTACAACTTGCTGGTACTTCACTAATTTTACATCGTCAAGGCGTTACAGTTAAATCTTACCGTAATGCTTGTACCCATCTAGGATCTCCCTTAGAAAAAGGTAAAGTTGAAAATGGTATCATTACCTGTCCTGCCCACGGATTCCAGTACAAATTGGAGACAGGTAAATGCTTAACCGTTCCTGATGTTTCGCTTCAGTCATATCCAGTCAAGGTTAAAGACGATAAAGTTTTTGTGAAACTACAAAAATGAGCATGCGAAGACAAGATTTCAGCAAATATACTTGGCGATTAGTCAATCACGGCTAATTTGCTTTTTCATTTCAGTAGTTCGCGCATTCGTTTTAATATTTTGTGCAAGTAAAATGTCCGAATGCTTTCTCAATATCTCTAAATTCATTCTCATTTGTGTAATTCAGGTATTGATTTTAGTGTTTTGAGAAAGTAAAAAGGCATATTACTTTCTCAAAAGGTCATTTGACTTACTCAAACCCCAGTTTGCTTACTCATTTTAGTGTTTTCCGCAAGCAAAATAAGCTTTTACTTATTCAAACTCCAGTTTGCTTACTCATTTTGGTGTTTTCCGCAAGCAAAAGGTCATTTGACTTACTCATTTTAGTGTTTTCCGCAAGTAAAATAAGCTTTTACTTTCTCAAACTCCAGTTTGCTTTCTCATTTCAGTAAATCGCGCACTCATGCCAAAGATTCGCTATGTAGCAAAAGTAACTAAAGGCTATCTTGATTTGTTTAAGCTTGATTAATACAGAAGTTGATTAGAGGTTTTAACTGAATTTGAAAAAAGCATAATGCAAAACCGTTACTATTGTTACATGCTAATCAACATTAATGTTTTTAAATAATTATCAGCCTCTATCTGCGGTTCATGGATATCCCAAACATAATTAGTTCCATATCACAATTACCGCTAGAAGCAATAGAAAATCCTCAATATTTACCTCTATCATCTCAAGGTGCGGAGGTAATTTTAGGCAATATTATTGAACCCGAACAATTAGTTATACCTGTAGCACCCAATGCCACAACAATGTTTGGGCCTCGTGGTGCTTGCTTGTTATCAGAAACTGGCCCATTATGGGTATCAGATACTGGACATCATCGATTATTAGGATGGCAAAATTTACCCACCAGAGATGGTGAATCGGCTGATTGGGTAATTGGACAACCTGACTTTTATCATGAAGGACAAAATGCTAAAACTAAACCGGGAAGGGCAACCTTAAGTGTACCAACAGGGATTTGTCCTTGCGGCGAAGGGTTAGCTGTAGCAGATGCTTGGAATCATCGGGTTTTGATTTGGAAGAACTTACCAGAAGATAATAATGTTCCAGCAGATTTGGTGTTAGGGCAAGTTGATTTTACCGATAATGAACCAAATCAAGGAAATCAAGCAGCATCTGCTAGTACAATGCACTGGCCTTATGGTATTTTTTATCATCAAGGGCAGCTATTTGTTGCCGATACTGGTAATCGAAGAGTATTAATCTGGCATCAATTACCAACAGAAAATGGTCAACCTGCTGATTTAGTTTTGGGACAACCAGATATGATATCTCGCAATGAAAACGGCGGTGCTTCTGCAACCGCAGCGAGTATGCGTTGGTGTCACGATATCACCCTTTGGGGAAAAAATTTGGTTGTCAGCGATGCAGGTAATCACCGAGTGATGATTTGGCAGGGAATCCCAACAGAAAACAATGTCCCTTGTGCAGTAGTTTTAGGACAAAAAAGCTTTGATTTTGTGGAAATGAATCAAGGAGTTTATTATCCTACTGCTAGTAGTTTGAGTATGCCTTATGGTGTGGGGGTGGCTGGAGATTGGTTAGTAGTTGCAGATACTGCTAATTCCCGGTTGTTAGGTTGGAGAAAGTCAGAATCAACTTTATCACTGCAAGGTGTAGTGGCAGATGGGTTAGGAGGACAAATAAATTTTCAAAGTAAAGGTGAAAATCGTAATTTCGGACTACCTAAACGAGATAGCTTAAATTGGTGTTACGGGATAAAAATTTGTGGCAATACAGCAGTGATAGCTGATTCTGGAAATAACCGAATTTTGCTGTGGCACTTTAACTATGCCGACTGAAGAAATTAGAGTTCGTGGTACTGTTCAAGGAGTAGGATTTCGACCTACTGTCTATCGTCTGGCGAAAGCCTGCGGTTTGGGTGGAGATGTTTGTAATGATGGCGAAGGTGTATTAATTAGGGTATCTGGTAGTAAAGAAGCAATCACAAAATTTGTTGCCAGATTGCAAACAGAATGTCCACCATTGGCAAGAATTAATCAACTAACTAGAACTCCTTATGAAAGTGAATTGAAATTTGATCATTTTGTGATTTCTAGTAGTGTCAATAATGCCATTAAAACAGAAATTACTCCTGATGCCGCCACTTGTTTGCAATGCCAACAAGAAATATTCGACCCCTTTAGCCGCTTTTATCGCTACCCCTTTACTAACTGTACTCATTGTGGCCCCCGCCTGAGTATTATTCGTGCGATTCCTTATGACAGATGCAATACCAGTATGTCTGCGTTTGCCATGTGTTCGGAATGTGGAAAGGAGTATCATGATGTCGAAAATCGCCGTTTTCACGCCCAACCTATAGCTTGTCATGTTTGCGGCCCCGCAGCTTGGTTAGAACGCGCCGATGGTAAATCGGTTACTGCTTCCATGTTTTCGATGTTGGATGATGTCGATGCTGTTTGTACCTTGTTACAAAAAGGTGAGATCGTGGCAATTAAGGGGTTAGGCGGTATTCATCTAGCTTGCGATGCAACACAGGAAAGCATTGTACAAAAACTGCGTCAGCGAAAAAAGCGCTATCATAAACCCTTTGCTTTAATGGCACGGGATGTTGAAATAATTAAACAATATTGTATTGTCAACGCCAAAGAAAAAGAATTATTAACAAGTTCTGCTGCACCAATTGTTTTATTACAAGCTTTAGGTACAAAACAATTAGCATCGTCAGTAGCATCAGGGCAAAATACCCTTGGTTTTATGCTACCTTATACGCCGTTGCATCATTTAATTATGCGGCGGATGAATCGCCCAATTGTTTTAACAAGTGGCAATCTGACTGATGAACCACAATGTCTTAATAATGAAGAAGCAAGGGAAAAATTAGGGAAAATTGCTGATTATTTTCTCTTTCACAATCGAGAGATTATTAATCGGGTAGATGATTCGGTTGTGCGTGTTCTTGGTGATAAAGTTCAAACAATTCGCCGTGCCAGAGGATATGCACCAGCATCAATTAGTTTACCACCGGGATTTCAGAAAGTACCGCAAATTTTAGCAATGGGCAGTGAGTTAAAAAATACCTTTTGCTTATTGCGTGAAGGAAAAGCAATTCTCTCTCAACATCTAGGAGATTTAGAAAATGCTGCGGCTTTTAATGCTTACCAAGAAAATTTAAATTTATACTTAAATCTATTTGAGCATCAACTAGAAATAATTGCCATTGATAAACATCCTGAATATCTCTCAAGCAAACTTGGTAAAGAACTTGCAGGCATAAATCAAATCAAACTTTATCCAGTTCAACATCATCACGCCCATATCGCCGCTTGCATGGCGGAAAATGGGATTCCTTTAGATTCACCTCCAATATTAGGTATTGCTTTAGATGGTTTGGGTTACGGCAATGATGGCACACTTTGGGGTGGAGAATTTCTTTTAGCAAATTACCGAAAATTTCAACGACTAGCAACATTTAAACCAGTAGCAATGATTGGTGGTGAACAAGCTATTTATCAGCCTTGGCGTAATACTTATGCTCAATTATTAGCTGCTAATCTTTGGAATGATTGCGAACAAAAGTATACTGACTTAGAAATATTTAATTTTTTGAAAAACAAGCCACTTAAGCTACTAAATCAACTTATAGAAAAAAGGATTAACTCTCCTCCAGCTTCATCAGTGGGGCGATTGTTCGATGCAGTGGCGGCGGCTATCGGTATTTATAGAGAAGAATGTAGCTATGAAGGACAAGCTGCGATCGCAATGGAAGCTATAGTAGATGTTAGCAGCTTAAATAATGATAAAGAAACGCTAATCTACCCTTTTAATTTTGGCTTTTTAGATAGTATTTACTGTATAGACCCGCGTCCAATGTGGCAAGCCTTGCTAAATGACTTACAGCAGCAGATTCCCCAGCCAGTTATAGCTGCCAAATTCCACCAAGGTTTAGCAAATGCAATTGTGGAAATGGTTAAGCATCTTAGTCAAGAGAATCTGATTAATCAGGTAGCTTTAACAGGAGGAGTATTTCAAAATTGTATATTGTTAGAACAAGTTACCAAAAGATTACAAACATTGGGAATAAAAGTACTTACTCACAGCTTAGTTCCAGCTAATGACGGCGGCTTATCTTTAGGACAAGCAGTGATAGCAGCCGCTCAATTAATACATGAGCATTGAGATTTGAAAATTTTTCTCACAAATAATTCTTTCTGTGTTCTCCGTGCCTCTGCGGTTAATTTATCCTAAAAAATAGAAAAATGTGCTTAGGAATCCCCGGACAAATTATAGAAATTACCAACGTTAACCATAAATTAGCCATAGTTAACATTGGTGGTGTTAAGCGCGAGGTAAATATTGCTTGTATCGTAGATGAACAACATTCCCCTGAAGCTTGTATTGGGGATTGGGTATTAGTACATGTTGGCTTTGCTATGAATCGAATTAACGAACAAGAAGCGGCAGAGACATTACAACTATTCCAAGAATTAGCAGCAGCACAAGCAGGGATTAGTACGTGAAGAAGGCAGTAGGTTTAAATCTAGATGAGGCTTCTCTAAAAGACGTTGCACAAACGCGGTTCGTTAAAAAACTTTCTACCACAAAAGCGAAATTAACAGATACATAAAACTCATTACACCTCACTTCCTATGAAATATGTTGACGAATTCCGCGAACCGGAAAAAGCTGAAGCCATACTCCGCGAAATCGCCAAATTATGTCGCCAGCTAGAAAAACCCATCAAAATCATGGAAGTATGTGGCGGACATACCCATTCCATATTTAAATACGGTATCGAAGAAATTTTACCCCAAACCATCGAACTAATTCATGGGCCTGGTTGCCCAGTATGCGTTATGCCAAAGGGGAGATTAGATGATGCGATCGCAATCTCCCAAAATCATAACGTCATTTTTGCCACCTTTGGCGACGCCATGCGAGTTCCCGGTTCCAAAACCACTTTACTGCAAGCTAGGGCACAAGGTGCAGACATCCGTATGGTGTACTCTCCCCTAGATAGCCTGCAAATTGCCAGAGATAATCCCGACAAAGAAGTAGTCTTCTTCGCATTAGGCTTTGAAACCACAGCCCCCAGCACCGCCTTCACCATTCTGCAAGCAGCAGCCGAAAAACTTCATAACTTTAGTATGTTTAGCAATCACGTCCTCGTGATTCCCGCCCTCAAAGCACTATTAGATAATCCCGACTTACAACTAGATGGATTTGTTGGCCCTGGCCATGTCAGCATGGTAATTGGCAGTGACCCATACCAATTTATTTCCCAACAATATAATAAGCCGATAGTTGTCTCAGGATTTGAACCCTTAGATATTCTCCAATCAATTTGGATGCTATTGCAGCAGTTAGTAGAAAATCGTTGTGAAGTTGAAAACCAATATAACCGAATTGTAGAAAAATCTGGGAACACAGTAGCCCTGCAAGCCATAAATAAAGTTTTCGCCATCCGAGATAGTTTTAATTGGCGCGGCTTAGGTGACATTCCCTATTCAGGATTACAAATCAAACCTGAATATGCTCAATTTGATGCCGAACTTAAATTTACCATTCCTAATCTTAAAGTAGCCGACCATAAAGCTTGTAAATGTGGAGAAATTCTCAAAGGAGTCTTAAAACCTTGGGAGTGCAAAGTCTTCGGTACAGCTTGCACGCCAGAAACACCAATTGGTACTTGCATGGTATCTTCCGAAGGTGCTTGTGCAGCCTATTACAAATATGGGCGACTCTCCACAATTGTCCAAAAACCAAAAATAACTCAAGAACCTCTCCCCGCCTGCGGCTTCTCCTCAGAATAATACTCAGCGTCCCTCTGCGCTTTCCTCGGCGTCCCTTTGCGTTTAAAAAAATTTTAATATGAATATTTTCCCCACAAACCCAATACAAAATCCCCTATTTCAGAAAATAGAAAAAGTCCGCCGTCGCCAAACTAAAGTGCAAGACACTCATATAACTCTCGCACATGGCAGTGGTGGTAAAGCCATGCGTGATTTAATCGACGATATCTTTATCAGCAATTTTGATAACCCAATTCTCTCACAACTAGAAGACCAAGCCAGCTTCAACTTAGCCCCTCTCCTACAACAAGGAGACAGACTTGCATTTACAACAGATTCTTATGTAGTAGACCCCTTATTTTTTCCCGGTAGTGATATAGGAGAATTAGCCATAAACGGCACAGTTAATGATTTAGCTGTCAGCGGTGCTAAACCTTTATATTTAACTTGTAGCGTAATTTTAGAAGAAGGATTACCTCTAGAAACCTTACGCCATGTCGCAGCCAGTATGAACGCAGCCGCAAAAAATGCTGGTGTTCAAATTGTCACTGGTGACACAAAAGTTGTACCTCGCGGTGCTGCCGATAAACTCTTTATTAATACTGCTGGTATTGGTGTCATCCAGCGAGGAGTTAACATTTCTGCTCATAACATTAAACCTGGAGATGCAATAATAATTAATGGTGAAATAGGCAATCATGGGACAGCAATTTTAATTGCCCGTGGCAAATTAGCCTTAGAGACTAATATTGAAAGTGATTGTCAGCCGTTACATAGCTTAGTAGAAACTATTCTTCATACATGTCCCCAAATTCATGCTATGCGAGATGCTACGCGCGGTGGTTTAGCTACAGTCCTAAATGAATTTTCCCTCAGTTCCGATGTGGGAATTCGTCTTTTTGAAGAATCTATCCCAGTGTGTGAAGAAGTCAACGGAGTTTGCGAAATTCTCGGTTTAGACCCATTGTATTTAGCTAATGAAGGTAAGTTAGTTGTGGTGGTTCCAAAAAAGAATGCTGAAAATGTTTTATCAGCTATGAAATCCCACCCAGCAGGCAAAGATGCTTGTATTATTGGCGAAGTTATTACCTCACCCCCAGGTATCGTTTTACTAAAAACAGCTTTTGGTGCTGAAAGGATTGTTGATATGTTAGTAGGCGACCAATTGCCACGAATTTGTTAATCTTTAATAGATTTTATAATATGCACGAGTTTGGAATTACCCAAAATATTGTGGCAATTGTGACTGAACACGCCAAAAGCGCAAAAGTGCAGCGAGTTTTATTAGAAATTGGCAAACTTTCAGCCATTATGCCCGACGCTATCCGATTTTGTTTTGATATTTGCACTCAGGGTACAGTTTTAGAAGGGGCGACATTAGAAATTTTAGAAATTCCCGGTTTAGCAAAATGTCGCCAATGCGGTGCAGAAGTTTATTTAGATAAACCGTTCGGAATCTGTAATTGCGGTAGCGTGCAATTAGATTTAATTACTGGTGAAGAACTGAAAATTAAAGAAATAGAAATAGAGGAACTATGTGTGTAACCTGCGGTTGTTCTGATGATGGCGAAACTAAAATTACCAATTTAGAAACAAGTGAAGCTGAACATCACCACCATCATACTCATACTTTACCAGATGGGACTGCGATCGCTCACTCCCACAGTCACGATACTCATATAGAAGCGTCTCAAATTCATGCCAAAATACACAACACAACGGTATCTTTAGAACAGGATATTTTGGCAAAAAATAATTTGATAGCAGCCCAAAATCGGGGATGGTTTAAAGGTCGTAATATTCTCGCTTTAAATTTAATGAGTTCTCCCGGTGCTGGAAAAACAACTCTTTTAACGCGAACTATCAATGATTTAAAACATCAATTATCTATTAGTGTCATTGAAGGCGACCAAGAAACTGCTAACGATGCCAAAAAAATTAAAGAAACAGGTTCTAAAGTCATCCAAATCAATACCGGAACAGGCTGTCATTTAGATGCCTCAATGATAGAAAGAGGTTTACAACAACTGAATCCGCCATTAAGCTCAGTTGTGATGATTGAAAATGTTGGAAATTTAGTTTGTCCAGCCTTATTTGATTTAGGAGAACAGGCAAAAGTCGTGATTCTTTCCGTCACGGAGGGAGAAGATAAGCCGCTAAAATATCCGCATATATTCCGTGCTAGTGACATCATGATTCTCACGAAAATCGATTTGCTACCTTACCTGCAATTTGATGTTCAAAAGTGTATAGAATATGCTAAAAAAGTAAATCCCAAAATTCAGATTTTTCAGGTTTCTGCAACTACTGGTGCTGGGTTAGAAAATTGGTATGCATGGCTAACTGCATCATTATAGTAAAAACTCTGCGCCCCTTTGCGCTTTCCTTAGCGTACCTCTGCGTTTAAACTAAAACCTGTCAAATTAAGTCAGTGACTTACGAAATTCCTCTGGAAGTTCATCAAAACTGGAAGTATTTTTTATAACAAGTTTTTTTACCAGTAAATCAATCACAAAGTCGCTGTAGTTCCTCAACTGTATTTAGGGTTTTGATAGCCTGTTGAATCACTTTTAATCGCTGTAAATCTGTGATTTGGTAAATGATTGGCATTAAATCTAAGCCAGGAGTCCCAAATTTAATCTCCAGTGCCAATTCAATACCTGAATATAATTCCTCTCGTCGTCCACGTGCTTCCCCGCGTGCTTCTCCGCGTGCCTCCCCGCGTGCTTCTCCTTCACGTAAAATTTCTTGATACCAAGGCGATTCACGCAACACAGTCATATCCCACCTCATGATTTCTTGGACTAGGGTACTCTCTATTACAAACGTAGCAAAAAAAGCCAAAACTGTTTCAAGTTGATTTAATTGTTCATCCTGACGCAGAATTTGCAAGGCTTCTCGAATTACAATCTCGTTTTCACCGCCTTTGAGGATGGGTACAAATGGAATTAAGGATGGTAATGGTGTTTCAAAGACAGTATTTACATCAACTTCCCATAGGTTAATCACCCGATAATCTTGAGTTGCTCTTAAACCTGCAACATTTGATGTATATGTTGTAGGTATTTCTGTGTTAGTTCCTTTAAGAATGTTGATTAATACCGGATAGGTAGGTAAATTATATTTTTCTTCAGCTAGAGCTGCATAAGCACGCATCCGTCGTGGCATTTCCGGTTTATAGCGCAGTTGTAATTCATTGACAACTAGAAATTTTCCATACTGCGGATTCTCGACACGGATAAGTACATCACTTTCTCTACTAACCCACTGAAATTCTGAGTTGAGAATTTCACCTACAATAACATCGGGAATTTGTGTTACCCATTTTACCCAGTTATCGGGCGCAAGACTGATTAGGCGTTTAGTGCTGATATCAGCAGGTTTGGACATAAGCAAGTAGATAAGTTTAGATAATCGCTACTGCACTTTTAATTAGACTACCACTAATACCAATTCAAAATTCAAAATTCAAAATTCAGAAAGCCAGACAAAACAAAGGTTTGGGAGTATATATCTGTCACATTCTTTTTTCAAATTGGTATGAATATGGACATTGCGATCGCCTAAATATTTCCGTATCAAAACACAAAAATTAGCCTAATTTCTAGTAGTTATTTCTACTTTGATAAATAAATGCATATCATTAAAAAAAGGGATTTTATCTATCATAAAATACAACACCCTGCACTTTAAAAGTACAGGGTGTTAGACAGCGGTAAAGATGATTCCCAGTTTCTATTTACCTCAAAGCCAATCTCGATAAGCTGATATTTCATTTACGCTAATTTCAAACGGCGTTCCTTTACCGAATGGCGGATAAACGCGGATTTTACCATTGCTAGCAAACCGCTCTAACCTATTACCCAACTGGGGAATATTGCTGACAATATGCCAGTAAGATACTAAGTCAGGGCAATCAATAATTAGTGTGAGGATGTTAGCATTTGTTGTGAGATACCATTGACAATTAGATAACAGTACTCGCGTAATGCGATCGCAAGCTAGATAAAAGCATCTGCCAGCAGACTGTTCTAGCTCCATTTGCAGCATTCCATCCTCTTTAGTTACCTCAGCGGGAGGTAAATCATCGGGAGGAAGCAAGTATAGTTTAGAAGACATAATTTCGCACCTCTTGGTTGTAGCGCGTCAAACTCTCTAGGTTTTTTTGCAAATCCGCAGACGAGGGTTTGAGTGCTAGCGTACCTAAATTTAATTCGTCCTGAAATTTCTTGATTTTGTCTCGACAAGTCTCCACATCACCGATAATTGAGTTCTCAATCAAATAATCTTCATCGAAACAAATATTTGTGCGGTCGAATGGTTTTTGGTTGGGATTCGGATTATTCTGCAATAATTCAGCCGAATTAGCTTTCATTTTTTGGCTAAATTTGCGAACGAAAGGTAACGCTTCACTCACCGCCTCGTCAAATGTTTTGCCAATAAAAAAGAAGCGTGCCAGCACTAATTTTTCCGCACCACTAGAATTTAAGGCTCGATATTTGGTAACAGTATCCTTCAATCTTTCTAAAGAAAATGGCGGCCCACCCATCAAGCTGAAGGAATGTTTAGCAGCAAGCTCGATACCGTCATCACCACCAGTGGCAACATACACTGGTATTTTACTCTGCAATGGTTTCGGATAAATTGTCAAGCGATCGCATTGATAATATCGCCCATTAAATGATACATCAGTTTCATATAAGAGCTTTTGAATCAGTGCGATCGCCTCTAGCATCTTGGGACGGGATTCACTTGGGAGTGTCGCAAAATGCTTGTTTTGTTGAGGAAAGGGGCCGCCTTTGGCAACTCCAAATAATAATCGTCCATTGCACAAGTTATCCAAAGTGGCAACATCTTCCGCCACCCTAATGGGGTTATGGAATGGCAGCAACACCGCCGCAGTGCCTAATTGGATAGTTGAAGTCAATCCCGCCAAGTGTGCCATTAACACTAACATGGACGGGCTGAGATTAGATTCACTAAAATGGTGTTCACTCACCCACGCTTCCTCAAAACCTAAGCTTTCTGCCTGTTTTACCAGTGCAACTTGCTCAAAGATGGCACGACGAGCATCTTGGTGAAAATTATCGTAATTGCAGAAAATTCCAGTTTTCATTACTTGCGTTGATACTTTATATTCACCGTAGGTGCTGATTATTCTAGTGGTCGATAGGTTTGTAGTAAGCACTTTAGTGCTTAAATATTTGAGGAATAAAGTCCTCTCTACAAAAGCATTTACCCCTCTCAATTAATGCGATGAATCACTAAGTTGCAACCCACTGCAACTCCAACCATAGGCGTGGGTTGTTCTCTTTGACCTTCGACATCGGATCGCGCAACAATCGCTTGGCATTCATACAGACAACCTGGATTAAACCCATGTTGTCTGCCACTTCTCTGAGTATTTCTTTTTGAGCTTGCACACAGGAAATCATTTCGTCAGAGCAATAAATTCCTATATATTGCAAACGTCTAGCAGGTCGTCCCCAAAAACAGGTGATCACTTTCACATAACACCCATCCAGCAATTCTCCAACTTGCGGGTAGTAATGGTTGACGACTCTTGTGAATTCTTTGGCTAAGATATCTTCAGCAATCATTGGAACTGATATTTCTGTAGCGTCCATCACGCTATTTAATATAACATAATTTTATCAATTAAATATGACAAAATAGCTGATTAAGCTTAAATAAAAACTTAAATACTATATAAAAAAAGAGGTGTACCTCATTTGGTATCACCTCAAATTTGCGTAAAGCACCTTTAGATTAAAAATTTGTAATTCGTAATTTGTAATTCGTAATTATATTTGCAGACTCGCCAACGTAATTATGCTATATATAAATTATGATTTGAACCATAACCATAATAAATAATACAACTTTTAGAGGTCGCTGACTCTAAGTCTTGATTTAATTACAAATTATTGTTGAATTCTAACTTTTGAATTGTTAATTATTAACGAGCATTGCGTTCACAAACTAAGACTTCTGCTATGATATCCGGTACATTTACAAAGTCCGTAAATCCTTCAGAACCCCGGATTGGTGAAATAAATGTATAGTTTGGATCGCACGCTCCAGTGTCATATACTTGAATAAACCACCTATCAGGGAATCCTTCTATACCTAGTTCCACAGTGTACCAACTCTCGCCAATCAGGCGAGAGCTAAAGATTGTGAACCACTCTCTGTTCTCTTCTGAAATATTCCAGTCTGCCATGAGCAGTTCTAAAGCTATTTGTCCCGCATCCGTTGAAGTCAACAACATTTTTACTCCTTATTTGCAACTTCAGGATTTGCAACTTCAGTATTGGTAACTTCCGGGTATAAACCTAATTCTTTAGCTAGTTCACGCGCCACAAAAAATAAAAATTTGGCACCATCTTGATTGCCTTCATGGGCAAACATAGTAGCTACTTGTAACATTGTTTCTACTAAACCGGAATCAATCAATTCGGGCTTAGATTCCAAAATCTCTGGTTCTTGACCATTAGGACATCTAAGTAACTCATCAATCAGATTAAAATACAAGCTTTGGCGTTGTTCTTGGTCTGTCATGGTAATTTTCTTGATTTTAGTAAATTGTGAATAAGTTACTGTTCGATACTTTGGTGCCACAGTCTTTCCAACATTTCAACTTGTTCTCTTAAAACAGCAGCACGATGAACTAGATATCTGTCGTAAAAAAGAATCCCTAACCCAACACAAATCGGGGTTAACAAGAAGAACCATTGCAGGATAGTGGCAAATTTATATTGTTCAGCAACAGCAAGCATTTGATGAACCACATTACGATCGGAGGATTGAATGCTAGTCTGAGGGGAATGTGTACCCTCTGTCTGGGGAGCCAAGGCGGGAGCATCTGTAGTTGTGTTGTTAACTTCGTAAGCTAAATTCTGAGATTTTACTAATTCCAGATGTCGCTCCCAAATTATGCCAAATACTACTAGTCCTGGTGAAAGCACTGCTAAGGTAACGACGCAAACTGTAAAAACATTTAAAAGTTTGGCTTTCATCTTGGCTCTCCCTTGCTAGGTAGTATGCACCCAGTAAGAAAATATCTTTTACTGTTTATCTAAAGTAGTTATATATCTCTACCTTTTAAACAGTTTTGATATTAAAATATGTGTAATCGGTAATTTTTACAATCATTAGTTGCCAGTTATTTTTCTCGTTACTACTGACTACTGACTAATAAAAAGTTACCACCCTTTTCACAAAACATAGGATTATTTAGTCAGAAAGAACGCACTTGATTCGGGAATCTGGTTTCATCCTACTCTCAAAAGGGAGATTAAGAAGTCCCCCCTAGTTCACTAAGCTTTCGCTCAGGAATGTTGGGGGGTAGAGGGGAATCTCTGCGTAAATCCTATACGATTTATATCAGCCGCTCTCCACCAAACAGTTTACCCCAGCCCTGTTAAGATTATTAAA
This sequence comes from Nostoc sp. DedQUE12b, assembly GCF_034530835.1. NCBI lineage: Bacteria > Bacillati > Cyanobacteriota > Cyanophyceae > Nostocales > Nostocaceae > Nostoc > Nostoc sp. DedQUE12b. Next base: position 40,566 of record NZ_JAVRCI010000047.1, read on the forward strand.
TTGATTAGAATAGTACTCAAAGCCTATAATCCCTACCTGATAAGTCTTATAAAAATTCATTGGGGTATGGGTGCTAGTGTTTTTTGGATGGGGTTCTAGTATTTTCGAGGTGGGGTTCTGGGGTTTTTGCACTCAATCTCAAAGCAATGTAGGCAATGGTTAAAGACTGTTTTAGATGCAATTTTGAACTGACAAAATCTGCACTCAGAAAAAAATATTAATGTCTTGTGATAAAGATAGACTAACAAGTGAGGAAAAGCAATTAATTATTTTGAAAATAAATTAGATTTTCAAAATAAATAGAAAACAATGAAAAAAGTTATTCATATATACAGAATTAAAAAAAGTAATCTTAACTGAAGAGATAATAATCAGCAATCTCAAATGGTAAAATAGAAGGGTGGTAAGCTAGCCGTTTGTTGAAGTCGCAATCAATGGGGACATCTAATAAAAGTTCTTTCTAAACTTTAATGTTTTGTGGTTTAGTTAAAATATATAGGATATGGATTTATTGGCATTAAACGGCAAAATAAATACATCAAAGCTTATTGTTATAAGTAAATACTCTGTACTAATATTTAGGATTTTAGGGGTTAAATAATGCGGATTGCTCAAGACGTAACAGAACTGATTGGACGAACTCCTTTAGTTCAACTGAACAAAATTCCTCAAGCTGAGGGAGTAGTTGCAAGAATAGTTGTTAAATTAGAAGGCATGAACCCAGCGGCTTCGGTGAAAGACCGCATTGGGTTAAGTATGGTACTCTCAGCAGAAGCCGCTGGCTCAATTTATCCAGGAAAAACCATTTTAGTTGAGCCTACTTCTGGTAATACAGGAATTGCTCTAGCAATGGTAGCAGCTGCGCGTGGCTATCGGTTAATTTTGACGATGCCAGAGACTATGAGCCAAGAACGACGGGCTATGCTTAGGGCTTATGGTGCTTCTTTAGAGTTGACACCAGGAACTGAGGGAATGCGGGGAGCAATTCGCAAAGCCGAAGAAATTGTGGCTAATACTCCCAATGCTTTTATGCTGCAACAGTTCCGCAACCCTGCTAACCCCAAAGTTCACCAAGAAACCACCGCTGAAGAAATTTGGGCAGATACAGACGGGGAAGTAGATATTGTCATTGCTGGGGTAGGTACTGGTGGAACGATTACTGGGATTGCAGAAGTACTCAAACAGCGCAAGCCGACTTTTAAAGCGATCGCAGTTGAACCTAGCAATAGCCCAGTCCTCTCTGGGGGTGAAGCCGGGCCACATAAAATTCAAGGTATTGGCGCCGGATTTATCCCAGATGTTCTTCGCCTAGAATTGGTTGATGAAGTAATTCGAGTCAGCGATGAACAAGCGATCGCTTATGGGCGCCGTTTGGCAAAAGAAGAAGGCTTATTGTCTGGAATATCCTCTGGTGCAGCTTTGTGCGCTGCAATTCAAGTCGGTAAACGAAAAGAAAATGCCGGACGTTTAATTGTGATGATTCAGCCTTCCTTTGGCGAACGTTATCTCAGCACACCCATGTTTCAAGATTTGTCTTTAGAAACTGCTGGCGTGCGTTAAGCAAATAGGGGGACAAGAGAACAACAAATCATCTCTGTCCTTCTCATTTGGCTCTTATATAAATTAATACAACTTACTTTTGGAAGTGCGATCGCATCCCATATTACGTTATTAGTGCTTCTAACTCTTCGGCACTCCCACAACTGCGTAAATATTGTTACGCTCATTCTCCTTAAAAACAGTGGGATTCTTGTGCGGAATTTGCTTATCTTGGGTTGCCCCTATTACAGGTCTTACAGTTCGTGCCTACCCAAATATAGACATAGTGCTTCTGGGTTGAGTGCAATACAGACCTCACAAAAACAGCCCTTACCCTGACAAAAAGATTTATTTTATCGAAACTCTTGCTGTCTCCGTGGGTAAAGATTAACATATCTGTGGACAGAAGCAATATCTCGTTCAATCAACCATAACAATAGTGAAAACCTTGTGCTGTCTATTTTAAATCTTGTTTAGCACCAGTTAACTTTATCTGCATATAGTGACTTAAGACCATTACCTGCTAGGTTATAAATCAGTACAGACTATACTATAGAAAATTTAGTCAAAATCCTTTACAGCTTTAAAATCAGAGGTATCAATGATTATAACTAATTTTAGCAAACAAAGAAATGAATTTAAGGAATCTAAAGTACTCAAAGCGAAACCACATTGGCAAGGGCAAAATTTGAGCGATGCTGCTGTCAAAGGTAAAGATACCAAGATGCGAGATCCTGCACCTGATAGTTTGATTTTGAATAACTTAAATCGTGGTCGAGTTGCGATTTTTATTGATGGCTTAAGCCTGTTCCATACAGCCTTACAACTCGGCATAGAAATTGACTACGTTAAATTGCTTTGTCATTTAACCAGCGGTTCCAGACTATTGCGTGCTTTCTTCTATACTGGGGTTGATATCAGTAATGAAAAGCAACAGGGTTTTCTCTTATGGATGCGTCGCAATGGCTATCGCGTAGTGGCAAAGGAACTCGTTGTACCAACAGAGAATTTCAAAAAATCAAATCTGAACGTAGAAATTGCTGTAGATATGATAACTTTAGCTCCCTACTATGATACAGCGGTTTTAGTCAGTGGCGATGGAGATTTAGCTTATGCTGTGAACGCTGTCAGCAGAATGGGGGTTCGGGTGGAAGTAGTCAGTTTGCAAACAACGACTAGTGAAAGTTTGATTGATGTTGCTGACTGCTTCATTGATCTAGATAGTATTAAAACACACATTCAAAAAGATTCTAATCTTGGCTATAGTTATCGCACGTCGTCAAATTCAAACCTCTAATGAAGAGACGGAGAGTGGGAGACATGGGGACGCAGTGTAAAGATATCCCCGTGTCCCCGTGTCCCTGCTCTGCCAATTTTGCTCGACCCTATATTTCAGATGGATATTTTAATAGTTGAAGATGAACCAGAAATTGCTCGTTTAATCGAACTCTCTTTAGAAAAAGAAGGATTTTTTTGTCGCACTAGCCGCGATGGACTAAATGCTTTGCGGATGTTTCAAGAGCAACCACCGGATTTAATCATTCTAGATTTAATGATTCCTGGTTTGGATGGATTGGAAGTTTGTGCCCGAATTCGCCAGAAACCAGGTACAAAAGATCCTTATATTTTAATGCTCACGGCTAAGGGTGAAGAAATCGATCGCGTCATTGGTTTATCTACTGGTGCTGATGATTATATGGTCAAACCCTTTAGCCCCAGAGAGTTGGTAGCTAGGGTGCGGGCACTATTACGGCGTAGCCTCCGCCAAGGGGGACAACATCAAGTCAATCGTACCCAACACTTTATTGTCGATGTAGACCAGCGCACTGCCAGTCGCCAGATGAATTTTCAAGAAGTTGAAATTTTGGACTTAACTACTCTAGAATTTAACTTGCTAACCACTTTTGTCAGTAACCCTGGTCGAGTTTGGAACCGCACTCAACTAATTGATAAACTTTGGGGAGATAATTTTTTTGGCGATGAACGAGTTGTAGATACTCATGTAGCTCGGTTGCGAAAAAAGATTGAACCCGATCCGGCAAATCCAACTTTTATAAAAACTGTTGTTGGCGTGGGCTATAAATTTGAAGATCCTCTGGTAGCGTAAATGTTATGAAGATGGGGCTGAGAGGGCGCCTATTTTTCTCCCATTTAGTAGTAATGATCGTGGGGGTAGCTAGTCTGGTGAGCATCAGTAAAATCTCTTCTCCCCGCTTATTTGTCTTGCATTTGGAAGGATTAGAAAATCAGGGGTTCAACTTAATTGATGTCCGTGCTGAATTGGTTACAGGATTTGAACTTGCTTGGCAGCGCAGCACTATTTGGTCAGTCTTAGTCGGTAGTACCGCCGCCGGAGGATTGAGTTACTGGGTGTCCAGACGGATTATGCAGCGATTGACCGAGATGGAACAAATCACCCAAAAATTTGCTGCTGGTCAAATGGATGCACGACTACCTGTGTCTGATATTCCAGAACTCAGTGGACTTAGTGCTAGTTTCAACCGAATGGCTGCTAGTTTAGAAGGGGTAGAAGCGCGGCGGCGAGAAGTAATTGGAGACATGACCCATGAACTACGTACACCATTAACTGTGGTGCGCGGTTATTTGGAAGAACTGGCTGATGGGGAAATTGAAGCGTCTCCTGAAATCTATCGGCGTTTAGCTAAAGAAACTAGGCGCTTAGAGCGGTTGGTGAACGATTTACAAGAACTATCTAAGGCAGAAGCAGGTTATCTACCAATTAATATCCAAAGGGTAAATTTGCGTCCATTGTTAGAGTCATTAGTGGAGAAATTTACCGACCAACTATTGGAAGATGGGCCAGTTATGCTCTTGCAATGTCCATCTGTGCTACCTCCTGTATTGGCAGATATTGACCGCACGGAACAGGTATTAGTTAATCTGCTAGGTAATGCAGTTCGTTATACTAACGAAGGTTCAATTACCATTGCTGTTGAGGCTGAAGCATCTCAACTCTGCATTGCGGTTAGTGATACAGGCATTGGTATCGCTCCAGAAAATTTGCCTCATGTGTTTGAGCGTTTCTGGCGAACTGACCAATCGCGCGATCGCCATTCGGGAGGCACTGGTATTGGCTTAACTATTTCCCGTCGTTTGATTGAATTACAAGGCGGTCAAATTCAAGTAGAAAGCGAATTGGGAGTTGGCAGTACGTTTCGGTTTTTTCTGCCTTTGGCTTGAGTTGAGCTAAAAAACTTTGAGTCTGAGGGATTGACACAAGGTAGTCATGGCTGTGTCATACCCAATTGCTAATTTGAAAGTATCCAAAATTCTAGCTTGTTGATGAATGCCAGGATTTTAGAAATGCATAGAGTATAACATTATGTCTACTTTTATTTTGGCTGCTTTTTTGGTTAGTTTACTCAGTGCTTCGGGTTATGCTGCGATCGCCTACCTGTTCCCTCAAAATCGTTCCCAAGATTGACTAATCAAAATAATTCGTAATTCGTAGTTAAAAATTGAATTACGAGCTTGTCCTGAGCGTAGTCGTTGGCGCAACGTCTCGTAGAGAAGTATTAGTAATTAGTTAATTTCCTTTCGCAATAATTCTGGAATTTGAGAAGGACGTTCTGCTACTGGAACTTCCGCTTCTTTTAAAGCAGCTAATTTACTTTGGGCTGTGCCAAAGTTAGGATCGCGGCCGATAACTGTTGCTAAAGTCCCGGTTTGACGCCAACTTTTTCCTGGTGGTGCAAGTCTTCCTGCAATGTAGGCAATTACTGGTTTATCAATTGCCTCAGCAATATAACGCGCGGCTGCTTCTTCACTACCACCGCCAGGTTGACCGACTAAAACGATCGCTTCTGTGGTTTCATCTTCATCGAGAATTTGCAGCCATTGCAAAAACGAGGAACCAACGATCGCATCACTACCAATACTGACACTAATCGACTGCCCTAAACCTGCTTTTGTTAGTTCATAGGCGATTTCATAGGTGAGGGTGCTGCTACGACTAACGATACCCACTCTTCCAGGGGTATAAAATTCGCTGGGTTGAGTCCCTAAGAGAATTTTTCCCGGTACGATGATCCCCGGACTATTTGGCCCGATTACCAAAGTTTCACAAGCTTCGGCTTTGCGGAGTAATTGCACCATATCCAAAGGCGGCACGCCAGCAGTAATAATAATGATCTGGCAAATATTAGATGCGATCGCTTCTAATGCCGCATCTAACACGTCGTAAGGATCTACACAAATAATCGTCGTGTCAATAGCCCCAAATTGTTCTGTTACTTCCTCTACTAAATCAAGTACTGGCAGTCCATGCAATTCCTGCCCGCCGCATCCAGGATTAACACCAGCTACTAAATTCGTGCCATAAGCTTTCATTTGAGCGACATGAGTGCTTGATATAAATTCACAAAAGCCTTGAATTAAAACTTTACTTTCTGGCGTTAGGTTCATAAAAAATTACCGTAAATTTGGCAACCCAGCGCCTTAAAATACTGGGCATAAAAACGACACATTTACAGTGTCGTATTGATTCAATTTTTACTGAAATTCCAAAAATTAGTCTGGAAGCTGAGTGCTTCAAAAGTGAGAAAACGCGCCTCTAGATAGGAATATCCAGTTTGAATGTATTAAGCTAAAAAACATCTAATTTGCATAATCGAATTAAATATAACTCTTGTGGGGTGGGCATCTTGCCCACCCAGCTTATGCAATTAAAATGTGGAACAGTTTATAGAATTTAGTTCCAGAAAGCAAAGCTGTACTTAATTTGAGCATTAAATTAAACAATTTATACCAGACGGTAAAAACTAATAATTTTTGATTTTTGGATTGGAACAAAATGACATTCACTATCTTTTATTAACCGTTGGTTTAGCAAGGAGAACTGCTGCTGCCACTGCCTCATCTAAATTTTCTACCACAACAAGCGCATCGGTGTGGGTTTTTAGTGTCGTCAAATATTTTCTCGCAGTGTTAAATTCGGAACCCGCAAGACGGACAACTAAGGATGGAAAATTAAGCTCTCGCCGAACCTTACTACCATTAGAACGTACAACTTGTGATTGAAGTTCGCTGTTGTCTTGCTGCACAACTCTAGCTATAACTTCAGCCACTTCCTCAGTTTGCGGAATGCTACCCAGAAAGTTAATCAGTATTACTTGAATGCTTTTATCAGCCTCTAGCATTTTCAAACCTGTTTCTAGGCGATCGCGGAAGGTAGTTGGTGTAGTATCTGTAAGGAAAGCATGACGTAGATTCAAACAAACACCTGGATTGCCACCAGCATTCGCAACTAAATCTAAAGTTGCCATCACTGAACCAGTACCATTGCCTAAAATACCGATTTTTCCATGCATTTGCACACCATCCCAGTCGCCCAAAATACCATTGATTTCAGTAGTGGTATGACGACTGATAATTTTTGCTGCCATCTCGGCAAGATCGGGATGACGCTTGATCGACCGTTCGTTGACCCTGACTTTACCATTAAGAGCCATAACTTGACTAGTAGTACTGACTGCCAAGGGATTAATTTCGACTAAATCCAGGTCTTTTTGGACAAATAAGTGGTACATCTTCTCCACAACGCTGCTTACTGACTGCATCAGCGTCCCTTGCAAACCCATTTTCAAAGCCAATCTTCGCGCATAAAATGGCGAAAATTCCTGTTCCACAACAACGTAGTGCATTCTTTCCCCAGCTGATTCCCAATCGATGTCTGCTTCTTTGCAACCTAAAAGTACTGGTCGGCAGACAGCTGTATCTAAAACTACTGCTAGATAAAATTCTTGGTTGGCGTCGTATCTAGATTCTGCCAGTACAACTTCCGGCAATTCGCCCCATATTGGTAAACTAAAGATATTTTGAGCTGCTGCGATCGCATCGATAGTCGTTTGGGCAAACCTGACTCCACCCGCTTTTGCCCGTTCTGCTCCGTGGACTTGAGATTTCAGTACAATTGGAAAGCGAATTTTTAACCGTTTTAAATCTGTAGGATGGTCAATTCGTTGTGAAGGCAATACCGGAATGCCTATCTTCGCAAACCATTCTTTAACTTGGTACTCTAATAAATCCATTGATACACCTTATATTGACACTTTCCAAGATTTTGGTTATTCCTGTCTTGATATTTTGCAGCACCTTTATTGCAGAATTAACCTTTTTGCAGCTATAAAAAATTATTTTTCACGGATCAATTTTATCGAATTGAGCAAATGAAGCATATTAATTTTGATAGTTAACTTGTTTGTGGCAGAGCCACAACACATAATTAATCTCCTCAGCAAGTTTCCCAGCATAGAAGATAACTAGCTTTTTTGTCAAAGCCCTCTGACATAGCATCTTTTTCTTAACCTTTAGATAATTTGGCAAAAATTGCTCTGCAAGTAGAATTTTGCAAAGCAGCAGCTTTTGTGAATTTAATTATCGCAAAGTAATGCAGTGAAAATACTCAAACCTTCTATTATTCCCATTTTTTATTTGTAATTTATATCCGAGGACAGATTATTTAATTTTGCATCTAGCGATGGAAAAATGTATCGCTACGAACAATATTTCCTTTTTTAATTTTTGGTGAAAAGTCAGAATTTGTGTTAGAAAGTTGGTCGTTCAGATTCTCAGGCTGTGGTTGGCTAAATTGTGCATTTGCATTCAACAAACCTAAAAAGTTCATTTCATCCCCTTAAAGATAATCAAAACAATATAGAAGTTCAGCGGGAAAGCTCTATGAAAGTAGCAGTCCAGCAGGAAGATTTACAGCTTTTAGCCAAAACTTTGCAAGAACAATTACTTGTAGAAGTCTCAACGGCTGAAGTCTTCGAGGTTAAGTGCGTCGTCAATAAAGGCGAGCTAATGATTTTAACGCAACACGCGTCAGATGTAATCGTTGATGCTCAACTAATTTTTGCAGTCATTGAGGAGGTACTTCAGTCTTTAGCACCCCACAAAGAGCAGCGGGTGCAATGTTTCCTCAGAGTTTTTGGCGAACAACTCCCTTATACTAAATGTTTCTTGGCGTTGAAGCCGACGGAGGGATGGGTAGCAGAGGGAGATGAGGAAGCACAAGAAGATGAGGAAGTAATATCCCCCTCATCATCTCTGACATATTCTTTATCAATCAATGAGAGCGAAGAAGAAGAACTCTTTGACCCGTTTGCAGATGTGTCGAATTTGTCGGCTTCAAAGCCAGGATTCCAGGTTAAACCTATCCTCCTGGGTGCAGTGTTGGTGGGAATTATAGTTTTAGGTGGTGGTGCTTACTTATTGACTCGCCCTTGTGTGATGTCTGAGTGTCAAGAAATACAAAACGCCAAGCAATTAAAAACAAAATCTCCGCAACTGATGCGCCGCGCTAAGTCTGAAAAAGAATTAGTTGCTGTACAACAGCAACTTGCAGCAGCCAGCACAGACCTGAATGTAATTCCTAGTTGGTCGCCTCGTTACCAGCTGTCACAGGAACTAAAAGCAAGTTTGTCTGGACGAGCAGAAAAAATCAATCAGGTGGTCAAAGCTTTGCAGACGGGATCTTTGGCGACACAAAAAGTTCAAACTCCAGCATCTAGCTTAGAGGAATTACAAACCAGGCAACACTTATGGCGACAGGCTATAGCGCCACTAGAAAGTATAAGTTCGAGTAGTGAACTCTATGGGCTGGTGCAGGGTAAATTACTGAATTATCGTGTTCGTTTGCACGCTGTAAATCAACAGATATTTATTGAGGAAAAATGGCTGAAAAAACTAACAGCGGCAAAAGGTGTAGCCGTTGCAGCCGAGAAACGGGAAGCTACTGCTAAATCCTTAAATGATTGGCAAAAGGCGCAGTCTACTTGGCTGGTAGTAATTAATACCTTGAATACTATTCCCCGAAATAGCGTTGGATACCAAGAAGCCCAAAAGTTGTTGGTAGGCTATAAACCTAAATTAGTATTAGTACGCGATCGCGCTACTAAAGAACAATTAGCTATTAAAACCTACCAACAGGCCTTTAGCACTGCCAAGCAAGCCAAAGTTTATGAACAACAAAACCAATGGCAAGCAGCGGCGATATATTGGGAGCAGGCTTTGCAAACGGTTAAAAAAGTTCCCCAAGATAGCTTGTACTACACTCAGGCTCAGTCTCTCATCGAACCCTATTCAGCTGCACTCAAACAAGCACAAGAAAAACTACAAGTTGTTAGTAGTTTGCAACAAACTCGCACTGACTTGGATAAGACCTGTACTAATGGAATTCAGATTTGCACCTTTAGCACGGACAATGCAGAAATTATTGTCAGACTAACCCCTGAGTATGACCAAATAAGGCAAAATAACTTGGCCAATCCTTATTCTAAGAATTCGGATACTGCTGTTGATGTTACCAATCACTTGCAAATCTTACGCGAAGCCTTAGCCGTAATTGGTGAAAATGCCAATCTATCCCTTTTTCTTTATGATTCCCAAGGTCAGGTAATTTATACGCGGACTTTAGGCGGGTAAGTAGTATCCCCAGTGAAGTATAAAGGATGAATTGTACATTAACTAATTATTTGTCAATTTAACAAAATATTGTCACAGATTTCAAATACCTAAAACCCTGACATAGTAAGGATTATGTCAGGTTTTTTCCTATTTAAGGATGTACAACATTTTTCAAAGCGGGCGATGGGACTCGAACCCACGACGTTCACCATGGGAAGGTGACATTCTACCACTGAATTACACCCGCAGATTGCTAACATAAACTTAGTAGTCAAATAAAATATACCACTATTTGCAGCTGTTTTCAATTGCCTAGAACATACACCACTCTAGCAAATACTGATGCATGAGTATACGGCTGTTCAGATTGAAAAATCTTTTTAGCTAGCTGATGACGGCACTTACTACTATATTTAACTAAAGAACAATGTCCTCGCCTCGCTCCGTGAAGCGAACCTCTTTAATATTCCATTGAGAATTGCTCGTTAGGGTTTTGCGGAGACTGCCAAACAGAGCAAACTGTTCACAACTAGAAAGAGAAGTTATTTGCCGCTTTGACTCAGGAGATATGCGTAAATCAACTGTAGCAATGCCATTTTTAATGTTGACACGATACCCAGACAAGCTAAAGTCGCTTGTATCTCGTTTTTCTAAGATTTTACTCACTACATTTGTCACTGGTTCTTCGGCTGGTACTGAAACCTTTTCTGGAATTAATTTTTGACACTGAGTATCACTTGTGTATAGTGTTACGCTAGTTGTTTTGGCAGTGGCAACCTTAGAAGTTGATGAGGAAGGCGTATTTTCCTTAGAAGATTCTTGATTAGGAGATTTTTCTCTTAACTGAGCTACGCTAGGAATTTGGCTGGGAGACTGAGAAGGTAGGCTATTCGTTGGTGCTGGTGCTGTGGTAGGGTATGAGGTTGCGCTGTCAATATTACCTGCGGTCGGGTTAGAGCTACAACTACCGAGGCTCAAAACCATTGTCACAAAAATAGGGGGTAAAAAATATCTCTTGATTGTGTTCATAAATTTTGCTTATAAATGATGTTGTTATCGATTTCAGTGTCTTTGGTATCAATTCCGTATAAATTTGTGAATATTGAGCCAGTCTATAAAGTGTCAACCCGAAATCTTTTAAAGTCAAATTTTATACTATTTACCAAAATTACAACATCTTCTATTCAAGGAGCGATGTCTGACGACAAGCCGCTTTGTGTCTATGTCAATTCCAAAAAGCTTGACTAAAACAAGTAGGGATACAGTAAACCAGAGAATTGCTGCAACCAGTAGCACTGCATCTACGCCTGCGGCTTGTACTAAATAAATTTGGCAAGAGTAAAATCAACTCCTTGTACAGTATGGGTAAGTTGTCCTGCCTTAGAAAAACTTGTGCTTTTAGATTACTGATTCAAAGCAAATTACTAGTTTTCACTACTTTTTTGCTTAGTCAATTGCTGTACTAATAATTGTACTCCCAAAGCCAATAAACCAATTGCCACTATACCAAAAATCCCGCTACCTAAAGCAACTACACCAACAACCAGAGTGCGGACAGCAGAAGAAATCTTTACCACCAATGGATTGATTGAATGGATCGGTTTACTAGCAAAATTTGTCGCGATCGCAATCATCAGCGAATACGCTGCAAATCCCATTCCTCCAGAAATCACCGCCCCAGTAAAACAGCGTAACGGGCTAGCTGTCACCGATTCTTTAGCATCTGTTTGCGGCGTTAGATTTTGGTCATTCATAATATTTTAGATTTTAGACTTTGTTGTGAGCGCTCAGTTGAACGATTTTAGATTTTGGATTGCAGCATTAGGAACAATTTTTATTCTCAACTAATCATTATTAAAATTGCATCTTTGCATTTTTTTAGTGATTTGAACTATGCAACTTAAAAGCTCATCAGCTTATTTCCCATACTCCATTAACGATAAAGATTTATTTAAATTGACGATGCCACCTGAATACCATGTGTAATTGTCCGAGTCACAAACAATTCTAAGTCTTCATCAACAATTGCTTCCCTGACTTGCCGCAAAACTAGTTCTGCCTGCTGTTGTGACTCAAAAAGAGCAAATACCGTTGGCCCAGAACCAGACATCATTGTTCCTAAAACGCCTTCCTGATTAGCAAATACTTCTCGCAACCGCAAGACTTGCGGATAGGCTGGCAATACCACGCGCTCTAAATCATTATGCAATTTTTGGGCAATTTCTCTCGTATTTTTATCCAGAATAGATTTTACTATTGCTCCTGAATGAACTGCATTAGCACGCGCTGCCAAGTTGCCGCTATCTCTAATATAAGAATTACCAAACTGGTGTCGATATGTTTTATATGCCCAAGGGGTGGAAACTTCCAGACTCCGGTATTTTCCCAATACTATATATATGTTATCTAAACTCGGCAGAGGAGAAAGTTGCTCACCCCTACCTGTTGCGATCGCAGTTCCACCCGCTACACAGAATGGGACATCTGAACCGAGTGTACCTCCCAACTCCTCTAATTCTGACTGAGTTAACCCCAACTTCCACAGTAAATCTATCCCCACCAACACAGCTGCTGCATTCGTCGAACCTCCAGCCAATCCAGCAGCTACAGGAATCTGCTTGTTGACGGTAATCTCAACACCCCCATATTTAGCAAAGGCTTCAGGAAATTGCCTTACCACTAATTCTGCTGCTCGGTATGCCAGATTACTTTTATCTGTCGGTACTTGTGGGTGGTTGCAATGAACCCTAATGGTATCAGTGCTAATGGAACGCACATCAATTTGGTCTGCAAGCCCGATACTTTGAAGTATCATGGCTAACTCGTGATAACCATCAGGGCGATCGCCAATAATTTCCAGATATAAGTTGATTTTAGCAGGAGCAATTAGACTGTAAGAACGCATTTTTTGGAGTGGGGAATGGGAAATGGGGAATGGGGAATAAAGAAAGGGGAATGGAAAAAATTTACCTTGTTCCCTACTCTCTACTCCCTACTCCCAATTCATTTGCTAAAATTACCCATTGCTGAACGCTGAGGTCTTCGGCTCTGGCTTGGGGATTTATTTTTAATTGTTCCAGTAAGTGGCTCAAGCGATCACGTTCTATAACTGATTGCAAATTATTTCGTAACATTTTGCGCTTGGCACCAAATCCCAACTTTAAAAAATTCTCTAATTGTCGGGGATTAAGTGCTGGTATTTCTATTTTTCGGGGGCGCAATCGCACCACTGCTGAATCGACTTTTGGCGGTGGATGGAATGCGGCCGCTGGGACTGTGCAGATTAACTCACACTCAGCCAAATACTGTACCCGTACACTCAATGCCCCAAAAGCTTTTGAGCCTGATTTAGCATAGAACCTTTCTGCTACTTCTTTTTGTACTAGCAACACTATTGAGTCAAATGGTTCAGGGTTAGGGTTGGCGATTGTACCCAGTAGTTTCTCAATGATTGGCCCTGTAATGTTGTAGGGAATATTGGCTACTACCTTATTCGGTTTTAGGAAATTGGGAAAGGCTGCCAGATAAGATGGTAAATCTAGAGTCAGAAAATCGCCTTGCAGCAGTAAAAAATTTTCATTCTTCCCAAGCTGCTTTGACAACAGTTGGCATAAATCGCGGTCTATTTCTACTGCAACTAAAGATTGCACTAAGGGTAATAAACGACGAGTCAGAATGCCAGTTCCAGGGCCAATTTCCAGAACGCGATCGCCTTTGGGGGAGCGATCGCTTTCTGTACACTCTGCTGCTTTAATAATTGCGTCGAGTGCCTTTTCACTTTTGAGCCAATGTTGAGCAAAGACCTTACGCGGTCGGATCATCTGTATTTCTTGCCTAGTCTATTTTTTAGCTTTTTCTCAAAAATTCATTATAAATTTTGAAGCCCCTTTACAGTGTCAGACTCACTGTAACGCCTATCTTCTCTTTCAAACCCTCCACGAACGTAGTGATGGCGATCGCGTTAATGTCCATATAATAAACGTTACCTGTAGGATGGAGTCTTAAACCGCAAGCTCCACAATAACTATATATATATCGTTCGTTCGAGCATTTGGATTCAGGACAAATCGCTCTAGCAAGACTACCTCGTGCCTTTTTCTATAATCATTAACTATAATCACTCAACCTGCATCAGATCCCATTTAGAGACAAGCAATATCCATTATTCACACAGTCAGGTTTAGCCGCTTCGTTCTCGTCTTCCTTTTGTTGCTTAACCCATTAACCTGAAAGCAAGTCCAGTCAAGCGATTTGCCCTTTTAGAAAAAAAATAAATTTACCCCTTGACAAACTAGGGGATGACTAGTTACTCTAGTTAAGTGGAAAGGCAAAAGAAGCCAACCACCGCTGAACCTGAAAAACATAATACTTTGAAAGCTTAAGAAAAAACCAATCCTCGTCAAAAGATTTTATTTTTGGGATTCCCCAAAAAGTTAATCGAAATTATAGATAGGATTCCGGGAAATATTTTTTTCGGAGCCACAAACTCGAAACACAACAAAACGGAGAGTTTGATCCTGGCTCAGGATGAACGCTGGCGGTATGCTTAACA
>NZ_JAVRCI010000048.1:0-54976 GCF_034530835.1 Nostoc sp. DedQUE12b
ATTTATGCAACGCCTTTTGAACAGCTGCAAGCATAACTAGCAACTTGGGTTACTAGATTCTTTTTTTACTCTGCACACTGTATAAATGCTAGAATCCTCAAGTAGACAGTTAGGATACCTAGATGCCAGTTGTAGCTAACTCAATCAAGTTTGGTACAGACGGCTGGCGGGGCGTTATTGGTGACGAGTTCACCTTTGAACGTCTAGCCCTGGTCGCGCCAGTTGCCGCAAAAGTATTATATGATACGTATTTTTCTACAGTGGGTAGCCGGACAATAATTGTCGGTTACGATCGCCGATTCATGGCTGAAGACTTTGCTCGTGCTGTCGCCGATACTGTCACCGCTGTCGGCTTTGATGTGCTGTTGAGCGAAACTTATGCCCCAACTCCAGCTTATAGTTGGGCAGCAAAACAACTCAATGCTTTAGGGGCGCTGGTAATTACAGCTAGCCATAATCCCGGTGCATATTTGGGGCTAAAAGTCAAGGGTTGTTTTGGTGGATCGGTGCCGCCAGAAGTCACAAAAGAGATAGAAGCGCAGCTGTCGGTGGGAGTACCACTAGCAGCTACTCCAGGCAAGCAAGAGAAGTTCGATCCCTGGCCTAGTTATACAGAAGCGTTAGAAGGTAAAGTTGATATTGCCAAACTTAGAGAAGCGATCGCATCTGGTAAATTGACGTTATTTGCCGATGTCATGCATGGTGCTGCGGCTGGTGGATTGGCGAGACTACTAGGTAATCAAGTCAAAGAAATCAACAGCGATCGCGATCCCCTCTTTGGTGGCGGCGCGCCGGAACCCTTGCCTAAATACCTTTCAAAGCTATTTGAAGTCATCAAGACTCACCGAGAAACCGATAAATCAGGTTTAATGGTGGGGTTGGTATTTGATGGAGACTGCGATCGCATTGCAGCAGTGGATGGAGAAGCTAACTTCCTAAGTTCCCAAGTCTTAATCCCGATATTAATCGACCATTTAACCCTGCGGCGCGGTTTTACTGGAGAAATAGTCAAAACTGTTAGTGGTTCCGACTTAATGCCCCTTGTAGCGGCACTACATAACCTCTCAGTCTTTGAAACAGCAGTTGGTTATAAATATATTGCTGACAGAATGTTAGCAGCAAAAGTTTTACTGGGTGGCGAAGAGTCGGGGGGAATTGGCTATGGTAGCCATATTCCCGAACGTGATGCCCTATTGTCAGCCTTGTACGTAGTAGAAGCGATTGTAGAATCTGGTTTGGATTTAGGTGAATATTATCGCCACTTGCAGAAACAAACAGGGTTTACCTCAGCATACGATCGCATTGATTTACCCTTAGCAAGTATGGAAGTGCGATCGCGTCTTTTGCAACAACTGCAAACCCAACCCTTGACAGAAATTGCAGGGAAAGCAGTGATTGATTGCCAAACAATTGACGGCTACAAGTATCGTTTAGCTGATAAAAGCTGGTTAATGATTCGCTTTAGCGGGACTGAACCAGTTTTACGCCTTTACTGCGAAGCCTCAACAATTGAGCAAGTGCATCAAACTCTTGCTTGGGCGAAACACTGGGCGGAGTAAAATTAATTATTAGTCATTAGTCCTTTGTCCTTTGTCCTTGGTAAATGACCGATGACCAATGACTAATGACCAATGACCAATGACTAATGACTAATGACCAAATTACTCGTAGTAGCCACAGGAAATCCAGGTAAATTGCGTGAAATGCAAGCTTATCTTGAAAATTCTGGTTGGGAATTAACCCTTAAACCTGAAGAATTGGAAATTGAAGAGACGGGCGAAACTTTTGCCGCTAACGCTTGTCTAAAAGCGTCACAAATTGCTAAAGCTACGGGAAACTGGGCAATTGCTGATGATTCAGGCTTGCAAGTAGATGCCCTAAATGGCGCACCAGGGGTGTATTCTGCACGTTACGCCAAAACCGACTCAGAACGCATTGCTAGGGTACTCAAAGAATTAGGCAACGAGGTAAATCGGCAAGCTCAATTTGTTTGTGCAGTAGCGATCGCTCGTCCTGATGGTGCGATCGTATTACAATCTGAAGGTGTTTGTCGTGGTGAAATTCTTCACGCACCTCGTGGTGATAGTGGTTTCGGCTACGATCCAATTTTTTATGTGCAAGAGTTGCAATTGACCTTTGCTGAAATGACACGGGAACTGAAGAGGTCAATTAGCCATCGAGGCAAGGCTTTTACAGCTTTACTTCCGCAATTAGAGAGAGTTAAGAGTTAGGAAAGACGCGATTAATCGCGTCTGTGCAAGAGTTAGGAGTTATGAATTCTGCTAAATCTTCATTCATTAGTTCTAACTCATAACTTTTAACTCTTAACTCATAACTTTTTTAAACTGCTTCTGTGTTCTTTTCGCCAGTGCGAATCCTAATCACTTGCTCAACAGGCGAGATGAAAATTTTACCATCGCCGATTTCACCAGTGCGGGCAGCAGCAATAATTTTGTCTACCACCATATCAACCTGATTGTCGTCAACTACGATTTCCACTTTGAGTTTTTGCAGAAACTCAACGGTGTACTCAGAACCACGATACCGTTCAGTTTGACCTTTCTGGCGTCCGAACCCCCGGACTTCAGAAACAGTCATGCCAACAATACCAGCGTTAACTAAAGCAATTTTCACCTCATCTAGCTTAAATGGGCGGATAATAGCTTCTACTTTTTTCATCTTCTTTACTCCTGACTTCTACTAGCTTCGTTTATATATCTAACCAGATCCGCTGTCTGAAGCTGTAACTAGCGGTGCTTTTCCTAAAAAATATGTAATAATTACAACTTTTTTAAAGTGTAAGTGCTTTACTTGAGGGTTTATGACATGAAAAGCGGCAAGGATTTATTAATTGGATAATCTTTGAGGTTCTAACATAAAGAAGTTGCTGTCAATTTAGCATTTTATGTAGCTTTTATAACCTAAAAATAGATCGTTTCCACCATTTAGCAGATTTGTTCGGATATTTAGGAGTAATTGCAGCCAAATTATACGGTAGCCCGCAAGCCTGCTACTGCTGATGACTGTGGGAATGTCAACTAACGTTTCTGATGTTCAAACAAGGGACGCACAACAAAATATCCAGCACTAAAGGCAGTCAGCATGATTAACAAGATGGTAATAATTAACCACCAGCCATTGAGTCCCTTGACATCTGGCTCAGTAGTGGAATAATAACTGACTTGCTGCTCTTCTATAAAAACTGGTTCTGATATCGGAAAGTTCATTTCCATTACAGGTGCAGAAAAGTCTTGGCGGCGGCTTTTTTTAGCTGGTTGTTTGGACACAACAGATGGACGCGAACGAGAAACCTGCTGAGGTGAATGCGCTTGTGTTACTGGCTGTTTGGCGGCACTTTTAACGTCACCAGAAGCTTGGTTAGTTTGGGGATAATTAGCTGTAGCATGGGAATCCACAAAATTTTGCAAACGAGAAAAAGACTCAACGACTTTGGTAATTTCTTGGCGTAATAGTTGATTTTCTTGTACTAGTTGCTGATTTTGGGTGGTGAGTGCATTTAGCCTCGCCTGTGCTGCTTGCAACTCTGTTGACAATTCCCTGTATACAGATAGTGGTACAGAGGGAGGGTAGGCTTGAGTACTCGGTGTTGGCGAATTTCTGTGAACAGAACCTATGGTTGTTCGCATCGGGGGCTTGGTATTAAAAATCAAAGTAATTAGATCGTACAGAGATGCTAACAGAGATAGTCACCCCTGAAACTATGCCCAAGAATAATAGAAAAATACCGAAAGGGCAAAGATTTTTTATTTGGGCATTGGGAATGAGATACTGAGAAAACTTTTCTCTAGTCCCTATCCCCAATACCCAGTCTCCAATCTCTAATCCCTAATCTCTAGTCCCTAGTCCCCACAATGGGAAGAAGTGTCCCACAGGGCCTTGTCCTTCGCCAATATCTAGGGCATAAGTGAGTGCGGTAGTTACATATTCCTTTGCCTGTTGCACTGCCTGCCACAAATCTTTTCCTTTAGCTAGATTAGCAGCGATCGCAGCCGATAGTGTACAACCAGTACCGTGGGTATTTTTTGTCTCTACTTGCTGGCAAGTTAAAACTTCCAACTTGTCCCCATCAAACCAGATATCAACGCCACGTAAATCTCCCTGCATACCTCCGCCTTTGACTAAAACAACCTTTGTCTTTAAAGTCTTGTAAATAATTTCAGCAGCAGCTTGCATATCCTCTAAAGAATTAATTTGTAAACCGCTCAAAATCTGGGCTTCATAGCGATTGGGCGTGATCATGACCGCTTTCGGAATCAAGGCATGGCATAAAGTCTTTACAGCATCATCATCAATTAATTGTGCTCCCGTGCGTGACACCATTACTGGATCGACTACTAGATTATTGATTTGTAAAGCTTCCACTTGCTGGGCAACAGCAAAAATAATTTCCTGATTGAGCAACATTCCAGTTTTGGCAGCTTGTACGCCAATATCCTCAACTACTGCCTGAATTTGCGCCACAACAGCCTCTGTTGGCATAGCATCAACCCTTTTCACTCCTAGAGTGTTTTGTGCCGTGACGCAGGTTATAGCACTAGTACCGTGGACACAGTGAAAAGCAAAGGTACGTAAATCAGCTTGAATTCCTGCACCGCCACCGCTATCTGAACCAGCAATGGTTAAAGCAACAGGTATTCTGGAGTTTATTTCAGCGTTCATATTATGAAGATTAAGTAAGTTGGTGTCATCACAAACTATCTCAAAGATTGATGAACTAAGCTAAAGTCCTCTTTCTTCCTGTGCGATCGCAACCACAACCTGACTTGAGAGTTCTGAATTATTTAGAGAAACTTCATCAAATCCTTGCACAAAGCGCTTTTTATTCTCATATCACTCTGGAAATTAATATAACTCCACCAGACATACCCATAGTTTTTTAGATTTTGTTGTAAAAAAACTTACCACATTCAGGAGTTTTACTGATACCAAGTGCTATTTGTAAAGGTTAGTTTTAACTAAGTTCACAACGCTCAGTTACACCGCTTAAAACAGGTTCAACTAAGTTGTTACATTAGTCCCCTTAAGTTAAAGGGTCAACCTAACTAAAGTTTCAACCAATTTTACTTCGATTGCTTTAACTTTAAATCCGCAGTTATCAGCTAAGGGTGAATTTTACCATGCAGATTTGGCAACCTCCTGACCTAAAACAACGTATAAAGTTCAGAGGAACTACTATGCCAAATACGATCATTTTATTGAAAAAACAGATGCTAAAGCTGATTGACAAAAAGCAGCAATGTCTATGAGGGGCTACGCCTACGCAGCTGCTAAAAATGAAGTTTAGAGTAGAAGCATCTACGCCCTAATCGTCCAATTAATCTCAACAAAACTCTGACGATTGACGGTATTGATATTCCTGATTTAACCATTAACGGTTGACAGGAAAAAATTTTCAGTTTGACAACAGCGTTTCTATAATCGACGCAATTTTAAGTTGCGCTCGGATAACTTTGACTGTCTTTAACAGGGCAGATAAATGATTCATTCAAATAACTACTTAGCAACTGAAGAAAGTTGCTGAGATTGTACTACCAATTTTTCCTACACATCTTTGGAGTAAATAAATGGCTGGCACAACATACTACGTTTCTGCAACAGGTAGTGATAAAAATAATGGCTTAAACGAAGAATCTGCATTTCTCAGCTTGGGTAGAGCCGTGTATGAGATGAAAGCAGGCGACACGCTCTTGGTGATGAATGGAAATTATCAAATGAAAGGGGTTACGCTTTTTAACTTGAATGGCTCACCAGATAACTGGACAACAATAAAAGCTTATCCAGGGGCTAAACCTACGATCACAACAACGGGAAGTGGCATTAATATATTGAGTTCATCTTACGTGCGGATTGAAGGACTTGATATAAAAGGCAATCGGGAAAACATCACTCTTGAATATGCCTTACAAGAGAAGGATAACCTTAATAACCCCTTGACCAATAGTAATGGGATTGCTGTTAATTCATGGAAAAACGCTAATGGTGTAGGTGGTACTAATCCCCATCATATTGTCATCACTGGTAACACAATCCGCAACTTTCCAGGTGGAGGCATAGCATTCAGTAATTCAGACTATATAACTGTTGAGAAAAACATTGTGTCTGGAAACGCTTGGTATTCGGCTCACGGCAATCAGGGAATAACCTCTCTTTACGGTTTTAATTTTGATAACAATACCACTGACTACAGAATAATTTTTCGAGACAATATTGTCTACGATAACCAAAGTTTAGTTCCGTGGAAAGCAGGAGGCACTGACAAAATCACTGAGGGACATGGGATTATGCTTGATACTACCAATATAGGCAAAGATAATGTGCCCTATACAGGTAAGGCATTAATTACAAATAACATCACTTACAACAATGGAGGCGCAGGCATTAGTGTTTTTCAAGCTACCAATGTTGATGTTATTAACAACACGGCTTACAAGAATGCCCGAGTTATTACAGATGCTGGAGAGATTGGTGTTACTTACTCGGAAAATGTACGTGTCTACAACAACATTTTGTATGCAAGCGACAATCAATATGCTAACAGAATCAAGTATGCCACAAATGTCACCTTCGATCGCAATCTTGTTTATAACTCGAACCTATTCCAAGCTTCAGATAATTTAAACGCTACAGGGTTACAGAATCTTTTGGGTCAAGATCCTTTATTTGTTGATGCAGACAAAAAGAATTTTACACTCAAACCTGAAAGTGTTGCGATCGATGGTGGTTCTAATGCCTTCAATAGCGTCACTAAAAAGACTCCTCAAGATGGTGATGGGAATGGCAGTACAGTGGTTGATATTGGTGCATATGAAGCTCCCCGCAGTTCTAACAAAACCCCAGAAATTCAAGTTCTCAATGGCACAGTTAATATTATTGATGGCAACACCGCTATTAACTTTGGTGAGACTCTTGTTGGTGAAGCCTTGACCAAAACCTTTACCATCAAGAACACCGGTATAGCTGTACTCAACCTGAGTAATCTTAAACTTCCTGACGGATTTAGTTTGGTCGGAACTCTTCCAACGAGTGTGGCTGCCAATGCTTCCACTACCATATCAGTGGCACTCAACCCCACTACACCCGGCATCTATAGTGGCAGCCTCAGTTTAAACAACAACGATATTAATGAAAGCACCTTTGACTTTGCCATTAGTGGCACAGTTACTACCCCGGAAATTCAAGTTCTCAATGGCACTGTTGACATTACAGATGGCAACACCACCGCCATTAACTTTGGTGAAACGACTGTTGGGGATACCTTAACCAAAAGCTTTACCATCAAGAACACCGGTACAGGTGCACTCAAGCTGAGTAATCTTAAACTTCCAAACGGATTTAGTTTGGTTGGAACTCTTCCAACAAGTGTGGCTGCCAATGCTTCTACTACCATATCGGTGGCACTCAACCCCACTACATCCGGCAGCTATAGTGGCAGCTTCAGTTTAAACAACAACGATATTAATGAAAGCCCCTTTGATTTTGCCATTAGTGGTACAGTTAGACCCGCTCCTGCCCCGGAAATTCAAGTTCTCAATGGTACTAACTCCAATGACACCTTTATTATCCAACGAGGTGATGGCAATTACAGCATCACCAACTTTGGCGGTGTAGGTATTGGCTCAAACCCTCCGGCTGCGGTGGTTGCCAAGATAGACACCTTGCAATTTATTGGGACTGAATTAACTGCGAGAAATCTGCAATTAACTCAAAATGGCAGCAATTTAGAAGTGACCTTTGGAAATGTAGCTAATACCAAAGTCACTCTGCAAAACTTTAAGTTAGAAAACCTAGACAACTTAGCTGCATCGACAACAAGACCTGCCATCGGCAATATCATATTTGACGGAGAAAACAGTATTACCAAAAGCTTTGATGTGATTAATGCCAACTCCACTGCAACGTATATTTCTACAGCAAACACTGTCACATTCCTCAATGACTTGAACAATAACATCAGCGGTTTTTACACTTCCAATGATGTGATTAATGGTCAAGGGGGTAACGATACCATCAATGGCAGTGGTGGTGACGACCTACTGCGGGGTGGTACTGGCAACGATCTTCTGATTGGTGGACAAGGCAATGATACTCTTGTGGGTGGTATCGGTGTTGACTCTTTCCTATACGACACCAATTCCATCTTTAATAGTGCGGTTGTGGGTATTGATACTATCGCTGACTTCAATCGCTCTCAAGGTGATAAGATTGTCCTCGATAAGACTACCTTTAGTGCTATTACTTCTGTTGTGGGAACGGGTTTTAGTAACGCTAGTGATTTTCAAATCACCAGTTTAGGGGCACTTAGCAATGCTGTAATTGTCTACGACCGTATGACTGGGCAGTTATTTTACAATCAAAATGGTAGCGCTGCTGGTTTCGGCAGTGGTGGTCAATTTGCACAACTTACTGGTGCGCCCTATGTTACTGCCTCTGACTTCATCATTCAAGCATAGCTAGGTCGGGTCAACTGAGTGGAAGTGTAATCCAAACATGAATCGAGTTTTAAGGCGGCTTTCAATTAGATAGACCACACCCATAGTGAAGAATGTAGAGACGTATCAGTGCTACGTCTCTACAAGAGTTTTGGATAACGTATATTGAATTTATGGAGATATTTAATAAATGGTAGTCAAGTAAAAGCCATTCTAAAAAACATCTTTCCGATAAAAACATCGTTGCCCATGAATCATATCACCACTAGCGATCTAACTTTTTGACCAAAAATAGCCGTATTATTTGGAACTTATAGTTTTAATATCACTACTGCTGTAGTTGCGATCGCAAGTCTTGTAATAGCCCCTGTAAAAACTTCCCCCATTCTGCTGCCAAAGGGATTTCTGTAAACGGAACCCGCACTGAGTTAGGAGATTCGGAAAATAGAAATTCTAATTCTATAGAACGACCTTTCTCCGGTGGATTGTTTACATCTACTGGTTTTTCATTTACTAAAACCTGGATTTGTTTGATATCAAGCAAAGAGAATGTTTCTAGTTTAATAGGCCCTTGAGGCGTGGGTTTTCCCCAAGTGATATTGTTTTCTTTTTGACCTAATACAGCATAAATATCA
Organism: Nostoc sp. DedQUE12b; assembly: GCF_034530835.1. Classification (NCBI taxonomy): domain Bacteria; kingdom Bacillati; phylum Cyanobacteriota; class Cyanophyceae; order Nostocales; family Nostocaceae; genus Nostoc; species Nostoc sp. DedQUE12b. Next base: position 9,086 of record NZ_JAVRCI010000048.1, read on the forward strand.
TACTTAGCCCGTTCAAATTGCTCTGCCCAAGTGCGATAGGCTTCGACTTTTTGATACTCCCTCGAGCCTTGCCAAGCCAACCAGAAAAACATTACTAACAGCGGCAACCATAAAAGACCACGTTCCATCGTTAAAAAAAATCCTCAGTCCTGAGTGAAACTTGTAACTAAAAGTGCAAAATCTACCAACAAGGGGTGCAGATAAGTTATGGTATGAGCAAACTGGCAAAAAGCGGTGATGAGTTAATATGAGAAAACTTATATTATTGTGCTTGTTTGTCATTGGGCTGGGAGCTGCCATATTTGGTTTCCTAAATTTTCAGGGATTGGCAGCTAAAGGAGAGTTTGAGACGATTTTGCTTGATTTTCGGGAAGATATTCCATCATCTGTGGTGGAACAACATTTGCAAGCGATCGCCAAACAATACAACGTTACACCCCAATTAGACAACAAGTTTTCCAAAAAAGATAATGTGTATATTATCAAGGGCGATCGCCAACGGCTCCAAGAACTGAAAAAATCTCAGTTTGCCCAAGCGACAGAATTCATTGAACCAAACTATATCTACAACAAGATTCCACAACCAGGTGAAGCCGCTTGGCTAGGTGAATTTTTGCGACCCCAAGAAGATGAAGAAGCAAGTCCTTCATTAACTGGCCCTAATGACCAATATTACAGCAAGCAGTGGAACTTGCACAAAATCGGTGTTGAAGGTGCATGGAGTCAAACCAAAGGCAGTGGCATCACAGTCGCAGTTATTGACACCGGAATTACCAAAGTTCGCGACTTGTATGAGACAAAATTCGTCAAGGGCTATGATTTTGTTAACGACCGAGAAGAAGCCACAGACGATAATGGTCATGGTACCCATGTTGCCGGAACTATTGCTCAAGCCACAAATAACAAATATGGCGTCGCTGGAATTGCCTACGAAGCCAGTCTGATGCCCCTGAAGGTACTCAGTTCTTATGGCGGTGGTACCGTTGCCGATATTGCCGAAGCGATTAAATTTGCTGCTGATAAAGGCGCAGATGTGATTAATATGAGCTTGGGTGGTGGCGGTGAAAGCCAGTTGATGAAACAAGCGATCGAGTATGCCCATAGAAAAGGTGTTGTTATTATTGCCGCAGCCGGCAATGAAAACGCCAATGGAGCAAGCTATCCAGCTCGCTATCCCTACGTCATCGGCGTTTCGGCAATTGGCCCAGATGGCGAAAGAGCGCCCTATTCTAACTTTGGTGCAGGGGTAGATATCTCTGCTCCTGGTGGTAGTGAAGCTGGCAAGATTCTCCAAGAAACCATCGATGAAAAAGGCGAAGGCGTATTTCTCGGTTTTCAGGGTACAAGTATGGCTTCTCCCCACGTTGCTGGTGTTGCGGCATTAATCAAAGCTGCTGGCATCAAAGAACCAGATGAAGTCTTAAAAGTCCTCAAACAGTCCGCACGAGTTATTCAGGATGATGGTTTGAACTATTATGGCGCTGGACAACTCAATGCAGAAGCAGCAGTCAAATTAGCCTTTGGGGGGCAAATTAGTTTCCCAGATTTCTTCCGGTGGTTACGGGATAACGGCTATCTTAACCCCGGCTTTTGGATTGATGGTGGTGCGGTAGCACTGTTACCCAAGATTTTAATGGTAGTTGGTTCCTATCTGCTGGCTTGGTTTTTACGCGTTTACTTCCCCTTCGCTTGGAGTTGGTCTTTATCCAGTGGACTAATTGCCGGTAGTTCTGGGTTATTCTTCCTCAAGGGAATCTATATTTTTGATCTTCCCCAATGGCCTTTCCGGGTTTTGGGCAGTTCAATTCCCGAATTGGGCAATACTCTCCAGGGAACTGATGCATTAAATCCCCTATTTGCCAGTGTACTGATTCCCATTGTGTTGATGGCATTGCTGCTAGGACATCCTAGTTGGAAATGGTTTGCCATTGGTTCAACCTTAGGTGTCGCAGCGTGCTTAACTACAAGTGCGTTTTTTGATCCCGCAGTTTGGGGGTTGGGAAGTGGTCACTTAGCACGCCTCTTCCTCATTGCCAATGCCCTAATCTGTTATGGACTTGTTCGTTTAGCATTGAAAAACGAAGAAAAAATAGCATAAATAGGGAATAGGGAATGGGGCATAGCGCATGGGGAATTAATTTTTATAACTCCTAACTCCTAATTCCCTACTCCCCTCACTCAGCACGGGCTAAACGCCCCACTACCGCTAACAGCACTCAGCACTCAGAACTGTTATGAGCATTACACTTACAGGTACAGTCGAACGTCGTGATATTGGTACAGGCGCATGGGCGTTAGTTACAGAAGAAGGTGTTACTTACGAAATCCTCAGAGGGGCTGACAAAGACTTACTCAAAGCCGGACAAAAAGCAAAAGTTAAAGGGCAGGTGCGTGAAGATATCATGACAACTGCCATGATTGGCCCTGCCTTAGAGGTCAAATCTTTTGAGGTAATTAGTTCTGATTAGCTGTGGAATTCAGAACTTCTTGCAGACGGCTTCTAAACTCACCTTTGGGATGGCCTCCTTTTACTTCACCAACAATCTGAAATTCCCCCTCTGGAGAATTGCAGATGATGTAAGTAGGCCATCCCATTTCTGATTTATCGGGATATTGAGTCAATAAAATCTTGCGATACTTGCGGTAAGCAGTGGTATCTTGCATTTTTACATCGATAAACTCTAAACCCAGTTCTTCAGCCACCTTTTTGTCATAAAAAGACATTTTGTGGCAGATGCCGCACTCTTCTGAAGAGAACTTAATTACAGCTAAACTCATGGGTTGGCTACTCTTTGATTATAAACAAAGTTTTTTAGCATAATGCCATGAAATATTACCATATAGCTGGTCATTAGTGTCAATCTCAGGCTGAAACCTCGATCCAGTATTTTTTCCATAATAGTAGTCTGTCAAGTTGAAATTGATGGGTTCATCGGTGACACATCAGTGCGATGTCTACGAAGGTCACTAAGCCAAGTTGAAGTGCGGGCTACGCCTACGCCAAAATATTAAGTAGGATATGAAGATCAACCCAAAGCTATTCAATATTTGGCTTTAGGCTTGCATGTAACAATGTCAAAATCTATATTCAAAAAAATAAGGTGCGTTAGCTGTCTTTGTAACGCACCATCTATTAGTAATTGTAGATTAATAAATCCACATTCCTTATTCTTCTGGCTCTAAATCAACTTCTTCCTCTTCATCTTCCTCACTGGCTTTAGCAACGGAGTTAGCAGAAACAACAGCACCTTTATCTAACTTTTCACGCACCAGTTTTTTAATTTCTTCAGCGAATTCGGGCTTTTCTTCTAGATATTTAATGGCGTTGTCTCGTCCTTGGGAGATATTATCGCCGTTGTAACTATACCAAGCTCCTTTGCGGACAATAATGCCAGTTTCTTCTGCTAGGTCAACAAGACAACCCAAGGTAGAAATACCTTTACCAAAAATAATGTCGAATTCAGCGATTCTGAAAGGCGGCGCTACTTTATTTTTAGCAACTTTGACTTTAACGCGATTACCAAATTCATCAGTACCTTTTTTCAAGGTTTGAATTCGGCGAATATCCAAGCGCACCGAAGCGTAAAATTTCAATGCGTTACCGCCAGTAGTAGTTTCTGGGCTACCGTAGGTAACACCGATTTTTTGCCGCAACTGGTTGATGAAAATGACTGTACAACCAGATTTACCAATATTGCCCGTAATTTTACGTAGGGCTTGGCTCATTAACCGTGCTTGCAGACCAACGTGGGCATCACCCATATCGCCTTCAATTTCAGCACGGGGAACCAGTGCTGCTACTGAGTCAATAACTACAATATCAACCGCAGCAGAGCGAACAAGCTGATCGACAATTTCTAAAGCTGATTCGCCAGTGTCAGGTTGGGAAATCAGCAAATTGTCAATATCTACACCCAATGCCGCAGCATAAGTAGGATCGAGGGCGTGTTCTGCATCAACAAAGGCTGCAACACCGCCATTTCTTTGCACTTCGGCGAGTGCATGTAGCGCTACTGTAGTCTTCCCGGAACTTTCCGGGCCATAAATTTCAATTACCCGCCCTTTTGGTAAACCACCACCCAATGCTAAATCTAGGGTGAGCGCTCCACTGGAAATGGTCTCCACCCGCATCCGGGTAGCATCGCCCAGGCGCATGATTGCTCCTTTACCAAAGCTGCGCTCAATCTGGTTGAGCACCATAGTCAGCGCTTTTTGCTTGCCTGAAGTATCGGTGTTGATAGCCATTCTTGCCTCTAATGCCTCTAAATATATGGTTTTAAGGAGTGTTGCTCTGGGAAATTGAGTAGAACAGATATACTATTTTAACCAGAAAATTCTGGAATAGGACTTCTCAAATCAAAAAAGGGTGTAACAAGATCGTAACTCGATCGCTACCAGATTAGGGTAGTCTTGCACAATGATACCAACTTGCATTCAGAGATAGCTTGTTTTGGCTGGGTAAGCAAGGGTTTTCAACAAAAAATTATCTAAACAACTGAGCCTTATGCACTGTACATAATGAGACTGCTTTGTTTTGGAGAGAGAAAAAACCTCTATCATGGTGCGTAGGCGTAGCCCGTTGTAGACATCGCTCGTTAAATCCCAATCTAGCCACAACAAAAAACTAAGTAGTCTCCAGCATCGATAAATCTATTAAAGTTACTGCTATCCTTGAATCCAGCTTGTTGGCATGGAGATAATCTATTGATATCATAGTAACATAAGTTACATAAATTATCTTCAGCAAACGTGAATAAATCACAATCTATTAAGCTACTTGAAAGTGAGGGATGGACAAAAGCAGATGCTATGCGTGCTTTGGAAGTAATTGACTTTAGTACCAATCCTGATGAGATTACCATTCGCAGAGCTATTTCGCTTTTTGCTGGTTCTGAACTAATCAAACGTCAGCGTCTTCAAGCTGCCCAGAAAGGCCTGGTAACGAAGAAAACTAGAGAGATTGAGTTGAAAGAGCAGGAATATGCTGCCAAAATTGACCAAGTTAAAAAGTATCCAAAACAGGAAAGAGAAAAATACGAAGCTGAAATTAAAAGCTTGTCTCAGAAAAATAATATTTTAGAAGTTGAACTCAAAACAATATATTCTCAAAACAAAAATTTAACCGAAGTTAATGAACAACTCAAAAAAGATAATAAATCTCTAAAAATTTTAGTTGATCAAATTAAACTTAAACTAGCCATGAATACTAAAGAAATTCTCAAATATGAAGATAGTGAAATTCGGAAAGCAGTAATTACTTTTTTCAAATGGACTTTAGGATAAAGCACTGAATATATGACTGAGCAAAAAGGTAAAAAAAGAAATTTTAGAGGGATGAGTTATCGGGTTGTTCAACTCGCTAACTCAAAGAACCGGAGCAAGCTTCATAAAAAAGACCAAATTTGGCTAAAAGAAAACTTTTACAAAAACGTTGGTTGGGATAATGTTATTAACATTTATCAAAAAATAGAGGAGTTTATAGGTAATTATTATTTGGAAGAGTTGACGCTTGAAGAATTATTTATTGAGGCTGATAAGATTGGCAATAAATATCTCACAAATCAAGAAATAAATGACTATAACCAAAGCTTATCTAAAGAAGTTAACGAGGTAGCAGAAGAAATAGATAAGCAGTTTCCTGAGACAGAAATAGAATTTATTGATTTTAGTCAAAATACTAATATTAAATACAAAAGTAAGCCTAATCAAAAGACATATAGAACAGTAAAAATTTAGCAAAAAATATGATTAATATTGAAAATAAAGAACTTAAAAAATTATTTGAGCTTGCGGATACAATTGGCAACAAGCGATATCACAGGCTAACTTATGAAGATTTTGAAACCTATAGGAAATTCAATTATTGGCGCTATATTAATGGTGATTATGAGTGCGGTACAACCCAAGATAGTAAAGATTGGGTGAGAGAAAATTCCAATTGGTACTGTCCAATTTGTGGATCTCACTACTCTGACAAAGGTGGTAAGACGATAGATCACAAGCTACCTCGGTCACAGTATCCTTGGTTATCAATGGAATTCAAGAATTTATGGGTTATTTGCCAGGTTTGTAATAAAGAAAAGGGTGAAATGCATTGGTATAAGTATGAACACTATATATTTGTTCGCTACCCCGATATTTATCTTACTGTGAAGATGGCACGTCCTAGCCAGTTACTCCAGTCTTTGAAGGATTAAACTAAATTTAATGGCGTGCAGGGGAGCAAAATATTTGTTAGAAATGCAGAGTTGTTTGCTTGTAATGACTAAATTGGTGAATAAGTTTATTATCCACCTATACAATTTAAACAATTTCTTGCACTATTACTGCTTAATTTATTTCTAATTTAATTTTGGAGTATTTCCAATTTGATCATTCAACACAACAAAAAATCAATTAACGTTATTTGCTAAGATTTGATTAGGTTTTTGCTCTCATACATCTTTGATGACTTTCGACCTTCCCGACTCTCTGATTCTTGATACAGCACTTTCAGTTTCTGGATTAACTGACTACATCCGCTTGCTGTTAGAGCAAGATGAACAATTGCGGCAAGTTTGGGTAACTGGCGAAGTTTCTAGCGCTAACAACCATCGCAGTGGGTTGTTTTTCACGCTGCAAGATACCGATCGCACCGCCGGAATTAAGTGTGTAGTATGGAATAGCCAATTGCCAAAACTCGCCCAAGTGCCTGTTCCTGGTGAACAGATAATTATTTTGGGCAGTATTCGCGTGTATCCGCAACGGGGAGAGTATCAGTTATCAGTTTGGCAAACTCTACCTGCTGGTGTTGGTTTACAGGCGTTACGCTATCAACAACTCAAAAATCGCTTGCTGGCTGAGGGATTATTCGACGCGCAAAGAAAGCGATCGCTCCCCACTCACCCCCAAACGATCGCTGTTGTCACTTCACCAACGGCTGCTGCTTGGGGTGATATTCAAAAAACTCTCAAACAAAGATATCCAGGTTTACAGGTTTTATTTTCTCCCGCAACAGTACAAGGTGAGCAAGCGCCGGAATCTATCGTTAAGGCTATTGAGCGGGTGGAAAGAGATGGTCGCGCCGAAGTGCTAATTTTATCGCGGGGTGGTGGTGCGGTGGAAGAATTAGCTTGCTTTAATGATGAACGAGTGGTGCGATCGCTGGCGAGTTGTTCCATTCCTGTAATTACTGGTATCGGGCATCAACGAGATGAATCTTTAGCAGATTTAGTCGCAGATGTATGTGTGCATACACCCACTGCGGCAGCAGAAATGGTTGTACCAGCACTTTCAGAGTTGTATACTGAGCATCGGCAGCGAGTTGTCGCTTTACATGAGGCAGTGCATGACTTTAAAGAAAATGCTGAGAATAAACTGCAAGTATTGCGGAATCGTTTGCGACGTTTGCGCTTAGATCGGCAAGTGCAGCAGGAAGTGGAAAAGCTTGCTTGGAAGCGTCAGCATTTGGTGCAAATCACCACGGGGCGATCGCAGCAAGCAACGCAGCATCTAGAATTATTACGGCAAAAGTTGGCTAGTCTTGACCCGAAAGCGGTGTTACAGCGTGGTTATGCGGTGGTGAGGCAAGAAGATGGAGCGATCGCTCGTTCGGCAGCAGAGTTGGCTGTGGGGCAAGAGTTAATGATTCAATTGGGGCAAGGTGAGGTTAAAGTGAAGGTTATGGAAGTGAACGAACCGCAGAGGCGCAGAGGACGCAGAGAGATTAATGGTTAAACGTAAGGGTGCTTCTAGTTCTGAGGAAGGTTGGAATTATGAGGCGAAGGTTGCTGAGATAGAGGGAATTATTACTCGCATTGAGGCGGGTGAATTGGAATTGGAAGCTGTGTTTGACCAATTTGCAACTGCTGTGGAGTATTTGCGTCAGTGCGAAGGTTTTTTGCAGCAGCGACAACAGCAGGTAGATTTGTTGATTGAAACATTAAGTCAAGAGTAGATGCCGGAGACTCTAGTTTGAGTCTAGGCTAGTAGTGTGAATATAGAAGTTTGCTTTAAGTGAGATACAAAATGCAGGACTCAAAATCTGAGATATAAAGAGCTTCTGCCTCCTCCCTCCTTGAAGCCAGAATTCTAATGAGGAGTTGGATAAACAGAGAATGACTGATGAAATCATTGATTTGACAAACTGCGATCGCGAACTAATCCATATTCCCAGTTTGATCCAACCTCACGGGATTTTAAGTCCGGCGAATTACTGGCTTTGATCGCGTCATGGTCTATCGATTCGATTGGGAAGGGGCAGGCAGGGTCATTGCTGAAGACACGAATCAGGAAACGCCCTATCTGGATTTACACTATCCACCCTCTGACATTCCCAAACAAGCCCGACAGCTATATACTCTCAACTGGCTGCGGCTGATTCCAGATGCTAGCTACCAGCCTGTAACCTTAATTCCAGCGAACAATCCTTTAACAAATCAACCGTTGGATCTCAGTCTCTCGGTGTTGCGGAGTGTTTCTCCGATTCATCTAGAGTACCTACAAAATATGGGCGTGACCGCCTCTATGTCTATTTCTCTGATGCAAGATCAAAAGCTTTGGGGATTGATTGCCTGTCACCATTCGTCACCCAAATATATTGCTTACAATATCCGCACCATCTGCGAGTTCATTGGACAGGTGATGTCTGTGGAACTGGCAAATAAAGAAGTGAGTGAAGACATTGATTACAAAAGTCAATTGAAGTCATTGCAAACTCAATTTGTTGAAGAGTTGTCTCAGGCTGAGTATTTCCTAGATGGTATGGTGCAACTAAAATCTCAATTACTCAATCTGGTTAGCGCTACTGGTGCGGTGATATGCAGTGATAACCAGTATATTCGAGTCGGTAAAACGCCGTCTGAGAAGGAAGTTTACGCCTTACTTGATTGGATTAAACCTCAACTGCATCATAACTTGTTTGAGACGCGACCGCTCACGAAAAATTACCCTGCCGCCTCCTTCTTTAAAGCGATCGCTAACCCTAACTGACTTTACCACCGAACCGCTCAGTGGTGCTGTGTCTTTAACCAAAGAAGGACTGCATACATTTCTTCGCGCCTACCAACAAAAGAAACTATTGAATTTCAAACATCCAGTCATGGGAAACAAATGCACCTACCAAGAATCCTTTGAAATTCAAGCGAGGTTATTAAGTAAATACCTGATGAACGAAATCGATAAATATCCTCCTTTAATTCTCAAATAACTTCCCCATGTATATTGTTGTCAGCTACGACATTCCAGAAGATAAACGTCGTACTAAAATCCATTCTGTTCTCAAATCCTACGGACAATGGATGCAACTGAGTGTGTTTGAGTGCGATATCACTCTGACTCAGTATGCTAAAGTGCGATCGCGTTTAGCTAAATTGATTAAACCCGACACAGACAGCGTTCGCTTTTATTTTCTCTGTGGCTGTTGTCAGCGAAAAGTCGAACGCATTGGCAAAGAACAGCCACGAGACGAAACAATTTTTTTTGCTGAGTCTCCTTCTAGCTAGGTTCCTGCATCTCAAATGCGCAAAAGGGTAGGTGTAGAAATTTCACAGCCATAAAAAAGTACTTCTATCCCAAATCCAGTAAGGCTTTCAAGCCATTCTTTGCCTAATCCTCATCCGCGCAATCTCTGAAATGCTTATCAAAGTAAGATTCCAGCCTTTAAATTTTCCTGGCACTCTTTCCAAACGAATTCTCTAATGCTATGATTGCTCTGGAATCGCGCAACCGCACCTTGAAAACTAAATACAGCTTGACTTTCAGGCTCCCGCTATTGCAATTTATCAAAATCCCTATTAGGGATTGAAACATCAACCCGATGAACCCAGGTAACTTTTCTTCTATCCATTGCAATTTATCAAAATCCCTATTAGGGATTGAAACATATTGCTTCTGTGATAGAGCTAAATCAAATGAGATTGCAATTTATTAAATGCAATTTATCAAAATCCCTATTAGGGATTAAACATTTACTTATAGGTGTTCCTTATTTACTGAACACCTGAAGAATTTAGTTAAGCTTCAGCAATATCTTTGTTAAACCATCGCCTAACTTTTCAATAGATTCTTGCTGTTTCGGATCTTTTAACGTGCCATCAGCATTAAAGGCTTCATAAGCTTTGGTTACTGCTATTTGATCGGGTAGTACCAAAACTTTGATGTTTCCCAAAATAGACCGCAGGTGAACCAAACCCCGCAAACCACCAAGAGCGCCTGGGGAAGCACTCATAATAGTAGCAACCTTACCTGCAAAAGCAGCCAACGGTGCTTCATTTGGGGCTGGACGGGATGCCCAGTCAATGGCGTTCTTTAAAACTGCTGTAAGTGAACTGTTATATTCCGGCGAAGCAATCAGCAATCCTTGATGAGAAATTAGCAAATCCTTAAAAGTGCGGGCGTTGACTGGGAGTCCTTCTTGAGCTTCCAAGTCTTCATCATACAGAGGTAAAGGCAAATCGCGGAGGTCTATATAAGTCACTTCTGCGCCTGCTGCCTTAGCGCCAGCCGCCGCAATTTTTACCAATTTTTTGTTGTAAGAATCTATCCGGGTGCTGCCGGCAAAGGCGAGGATTTTCGGTGTAGATGCCATAATTATAGGTTGAATGGGAAGAATTAACCTGTTCAGCTGCATTATCCTGTTTTCAGGCGATCGCTGTTTGCTACCCTTAGATTTTCTTTACAAACTTTCTCTTATGGCGAATTGGTCAGACTCTTATCTCGGTAAGTTACGACAAATTGTAGGCGATCGCTTACTTCTATTATTTGGCGCACGTGTGATTATAGAGGATAATTTGGGGCGCGTTTTGTTGCAAAAGCGGAGTGATTTCAAACTTTGGGGGCTACCTGGTGGCTGTCCAGAAGTAGGTGACTCTGCCGAAGAATGTTCAGCACGAGAAGTTTTTGAAGAAACTGGTTTAACAGTTAAGCGTTTTGAAGCTGTGGGGTTTTCTTCTAATCCAGCCTTTGAAACTGTAACTTATCCCAACGGCGATCGCGTCCAAAATTTCATTTTAATTTTGCGAGCCGTTGAATGGTCAGGCAGTCTCGCTTTTAGATGGAGAATCGCTGGCGCTGGAATTTTTTGATTTAGCTGACTTACCTACGTTAATGCCAAACGATCGCCCTGTTTTAGAAAAGTTTCAAGAATATAAAGAAAGCGGCAAATTCCTGATGTTCTAAAGCATTTTTTCTAAGAATTGCTTGGCGCGATCGCATTGAGGATTTTGGAAAAACTCGCTAGGAGTAGTATCTTCTGCTAAAATTCCCCGATCGAGGAACATAATTCGATTGGCAACTTCTTTGGCAAAGCCCATTTCATGAGTAACAATCGCCATTGTCATTCCAGATAGCGCTAAACCTTTCATCACTTCCAGCACATCTTTGACCATTTCGGGATCTAATGCAGAGGTGGGTTCATCAAATAAAATCATCTCTGGTTCCATTGCTAATGCACGGGCGATCGCTACTCGCTGTTTCTGTCCCCCAGATAATTTGGATGGATACACAGACACTTTTGACTCTAAACCTACCTTCTTCAGCAATTCTAAACCATGTTCTGCTGCTTTTTGCTTGTTTACTCCTTTTACCTTGATGGGCGCGTAGGTGACATTTTCCAGCACATTCATGTGGGGAAACAAATTAAAATGTTGAAATACCATTACCAAATGCTGACGTACTTTAGCAATGTTTGTTTTAGGCTTAGTGATTTCTTGATCGTGAAAGTAGATTCTGCCTCTGGTGGGTTGTTCTAACAAGTTTATGCATCGCAGAAAGGTAGACTTACCTGAACCAGAAGGGCCTAATATGGCAACCACTTCCCCTTGGTAAAACTCAGTGGAAATATCTTTGAGTACGTCGAGTTTGCCAAAGGATTTACATAAGAATTCCGTGCGAATGACTACATTACTCACTTTCCCGTAACCTCCTCTCTAAAGCGGATGCACCCAAGGTCATACCCATTACCAAAACATAGTAGATTAATCCTGCAAATAGCAGTGGTTCAAAATAAATATATTTGTTTGCACCAACAATTTGGGCGCTGCGTAATATTTCCACCACCCCAATGGTTGACACCAGCGCGGAATCTTTAAGCAATCCGATAGTTTCATTTACTAATGCTGGGAGAATGTTCTTCAATGCTTGCGGCAAAATCACATCCCACATCATCAACCAATAGGGAACACCCATAGACATCGCCGCTTCACTTTGCCCTTTATCTACCGCTTGAATCCCACCTCTGATAGTTTCCGACATATAAGCGCCAGAATTCAAGGTAAAAGTTAGCACCCCAGCCTCCAATGCGGAAATGTCATAGCCTGTAAGCTGGGGTGTTGCGTAGTAAACTAATGCCAACTGTAATAACAAAGGTGTACCTCGAAAAACAGAGGTGTAGGCATTCGCAACCCAGGTAAGCGGCTTGATGCCGAGAATTTTTAACAGAGACAAGATTGTTCCCCAGATTAACCCCAAAGTTACAGATAATAGGGTAAACAACAAAGTTAACGGGATTCCCCGCAGAATAAAGGGAATGTCAGGAAGAATTCTGGTGAAGTCGAGATTCAATCCGCCTTTGGTAGGAGTTGAAGATGCAGAGTTGGCGGCGGTATTCTGTGAAAACCACTTGGTTACTAGTTTAGCCAATGTGCCATCATCCTTCATTTGTTGAAGGACTTTGTTAAACGGTTCTACAAAAGAAGAACCTTTAGGAAAAGCGATCGCCGATCCACTTGCCTCTTCTGAGGGAATTGTATTAAATTCTAAATCTGGGTTAGCTTGGGCAAATCCTTTAGCGACGGTATCTTCAACAATAGCAGCATCAATTCGCCCAGATTTGATTTCCTGAACTACTTCCGGCACTTTATTGAGTTGCTTTAGCTGAATACCCGCAACTTTTTTCGCAATTTTTTGGGCATTTTGTTCTTGTATCGTTCCTAGTTGCACCCCAACTTTTTTCTGTGATAAGTCTTGGGGTTGCTTCAGATTGCTACCTTTAGGAGCGACAATTGTATCTTTAGCTTCGTAATAAATAATTGAAAAGTCAATATTTTTCTGACGTTCTGGAGTCGGAGTCATCCCAGCCATGACAAAATCAGCGCGATTTGCTTGGAGTGCAGGAATTAACCCATTAAAATCAGATTCCATTATTTGAAGTTTAAACCCTAGTTTTTCAGCCAGGGTTTTGGCAATATCTATATCAAAGCCAACAATTTGGCGATTGCCTCCTTTCGTATCATAAAACTCATAAGGAGGATAATCTGGGGAAGTAATCATCGTTAGCGTGTCTTTCCCTAAAGGTGAAGCAGCTTTTAGAGAATTACTATGTCCTGTGATGATGCTGATTCCTACTGCTGCTACAACCAGTATTGTTAATAGCCATCCTTTTTTTTTCTTCATAAAATATTCTGCACTTAAACTGCTACATCAATCGAGCAAATAATACCTGTGATATCATGTCCGCTGAATGGCTATGGTGTACACACAAATTTTCTAAATATTTCCCCACTTCTTGCTCTGCAATGCCATTGCATCGACTTGTTATATCATGTCCGCTTGATTGCTTATTAAACCCGAAGAACCCCACCCCGCCAAAGCTGTGCTTTGTCTCCCCTCCCCGCTTTTCGGGAGGGGTTGGGGGTGGGGTTCTTTTATTATGGGTAATTTGGCGGACATGATATTATGCCAATGCATCGGCTTGTTATGCCAATGCATCGGCTTGTTATGCCATTGCATCGGCTTGTTATGCCATTGCATCGGTTTGTTATGCCATTGCATCGACTTGTTATGCCAATGCATCGGCTTGTTATGCCAATGCATCGGCTTGTTATGCCAATGCATCGACTTGCAAGCCTTAATTAATGCATAGTAAAGTCTCTGCTTAGGGAACTCTAATAAATAAATTATTCAATCTTGTGGGGTGGGCAACATGAGCGCCCAATTCACAGGACAGGCAAGATGCCCATCCCACAAGAAATATTGTGATATTTTATTACTTGGAAGTCCCTTAATCCCATGAAAACTTTGGGACTGTCAAATTCTGACTTTAGTCGCCTCCAGCAACTTAACGCTGGCATAAATCGCATCAATATAAGGTGTAGGAATTTGAGTAAGTTTTCCCAATTCTGCAACTGCGCCAATGATCGCATCTATCTCCGTAGCGCGTCCGGCTTCGATATCTTGTAGCATTGAGGTTTTATGGGCACCAACGTTTTCTGCGCCATTAATTCGCTGTTCTAAAGTGATACCAAACTTTATACCCAAGTTTTCGGCGATCGCTTGAGTTTCACTCATCATTTGTCGCGCTAGTTCGCGGGTGAGGGGATAGCGGCAAATATCCTCTAAAGTCGCGCCAGTTAAGGCACTGATCGGATTAAATGCCACATTTCCCCACAACTTGATCCAAATTTCTGTGCGAATTTGATTGCGGATTGGGGCTTTGAATCCTGCTTGTTTTAAAGTTTGTGCTAATAATTGGATGCGTTCGGTTTTAGTGCCGTCGATTTCACCCAGAGTAAAGCGATCGCCTTCAATATGTTTAATTACACCCGGTTCAACTATCTCAGTTGCTGGGTAAACCACACAACCAATTGCACGTTCAGCACCGATACTAGCTTCAATAATCCCATCTGGATCAACAGATTGAATTCGCGTACCTTCATACTCACCGCCATACTTGCAAAAGTACCACCAAGGAACGCCATTTTGGGCTGTTACCACCATTGTATGAGGATGGTAGAGTGCAGGGAGAAAAGGTGCGATCGCGGGCACACTATGAGCTTTCACAGTTAAAATTACTATATCTTGTGACCCCGCTTCTTGAATATCGCTAGTTGCCAAAGCCGGAGTAGCAATTTGGCTGGAACCGTTTGCCATGAGTAACTTCAGCCCCTTTTTTTGAATTGCCTCCAAATGAAAACCACGCGCAATCAACGTCACCTCTTCACCTGCAAGTGCCAGTTTTGCCCCTAAATATCCACCAATCGCACCTGCGCCAACAATACAGATTTTCATTTTGTCAAAATAACATGAGTCGTAGAAGACGGTATCCAATTAAGTTCCCAATAGTGAATTCTCCAGCTGAGAGTGGGAAGATTCACAACTACTACTCATAACTCATAACTCATAACTCATAACTCATAACTCATTACTCATTACTCCTAAAGCTTTGCATCGCTTCTAATAAGTCTTGATAAACAGATTTTGAAGCAGCTACGATCAATCCAGGCATACTATAGTTTTGACAAGTATGCAGTGGCGGTAAAGTCGAACCGTCCAGAGTAGTTACGATCCAGCCAGCCTCTTTTGCAATAAAAGCAAGTGCAGCACTATCAAGAAACTTGCCCGACTTGATGACTGCTCCACTCAAGTCGCCACTGAGAATACCATTAAGATTGGGAATTTGAATATCACTAGAGTAATCATTTGCTATATCGATTACTTTATATTTATCTTTTAGTAAATGTGCGCTCGCATTCATTCCCCATCCCAATAAAATAGAAGGTTTAGCGGATGTTATATCTAATGGGGCACAGGCTTCTAATTTCATCTCCAGCGTGCCTTTAAAAGCACCTTCACCTCTAAGGGCGTAAAAATAAATGTTTTGGGCAGGAGAAATGGCAATTACTGCTTCAAAGTCATCCGCATTTAGAATACTGAGAATAATTTGGTAATTAGAATGTCCATCCATATAAAACTTCGTACCATCAATCGGATCAAGTGTTACTAAGTAATCACCTTCTGAACCGAGTTCGATAGCGCGAAAATATTTGGTATTATTAGAACTTTCATATTCTTCACCATAAAAGCGAATATCTGGAAAAGTTCCTAGTAATACTACTTCTACTAAATTTTGAATAGCCACATCTGCGTCAGTAAGGGCGGCACTAAAAAAGTTGTTTCCTTGTTCTTTGGCGGGAAGTGCAGCAATTTTTGGTTGAAGAAAATGGGCATAGGCTGCTGCTACTTTGAGATGGGGGAGTAAAGTCTCTAAAATTAGTCGAGTAGTTGGTTTTGTGGACATTGGCAGCAAACTCCTTTTAGAAATAATCTACCGTCAGTTGAGCGATAGAATTCTATATCTAGACAAAATTACGGTATCATTTGGATGCAATGATACCACCGTTGCTATATTAGTTTAATCTGTATGTCTCCAAGAGCCTATAGAGAGATCGCAAGTTTTCTCATGAATTTAAGGGTTTAAAACCGAACGTCAACACTTAGTAGAGCATTTCATTAATTCATAGCGAATTAAATTTGGCAATACCCTACAATGTTAATGCGTCGGCTTGCATTAAAAACGCTACGCTTTTACGCAAAACTATACTTAGTTAAAGTTACCCTACAAAAAGCAAGCTACAATCGGGCTTTAAATTCCCATCTGCAACTCTCTTTTCTACAAGATGCTACGCGTAGCTTGCTTCTTTGTAAGGGTATAATTTTGAATTATTATTAAATCAGTGAACAGTGAACAGTGAACAGTGAACAGTGAACAGTGAACAGTGAACAGTTATCATAGTTTCAGTCGGAGATTTGACCCCGACTGAAACACGCCATTTTTAGAAATGGGGGACTCTAACTCCCAACGGAAAAATTAACTGATAACTGATAACTGATAACTGATAACTGTTGATGGTTTTAGGAAACTTTTTCGAGCTTCTTCTGAGTAAATTTGGATAAATTGTGGCGTTTGAGTAATGAAGGTGCGCCAACAAAAGTACCAAGAAAGAGCAGGCTAAGGATAGAAGTGGGTTCAGAAACAGTGACTATAGTTGCAGAAAAACTAATAGGTAACTCACTATCTTCCAATCCTAAATTTTCAAAACCTGGTATGATTGGCGGCGCAGAAAATACCTCTAAATAACCTGGTGTCGGCAAAAAACTCGCAAAAAATGGACTAGAATAGTTTCCTCCCGAAGTGGAATATCCAAAACCATCACCTGTTAACTGCTGAGTATTAAGACTAATTAAATTATCAACATTAAAAGGTTCGTTTCCTGGGATTGGAGTCCCGGCGGGTTGCAAACCAGTAATTGTTTCACCATTTCGCGTACCAGTAATTCCAGTAATCAAGTAAGAACCCAAATCGTTAGGGGTGTCATTAGTAGTGAAAGTACCATTTGCCACAATGCCAGTACCAGAATAATTCCAATTCCAACTTAAAGCAGAAGCTGCTGGCATTGTCCCAAAAACTAATCCAGATGTGGTGGCGAGGGCTATGGCAGATAGAGCTAGATTTTTCATGAAAGTCGTTACTGCGATCGTTCCCGTGTATTATACGGAAATTAGGAAAGATCGTATTATCAATCTTGGCTATTTACTTAGCAGCGATGCCTACGGCGGGCTACGCCTACGCATAACCATACCAAAGCAGCATCAACATTACTAACCTGCTCCCCTGGCGGTATCGCTGGACGATTTACCATCACAACCTTCACGCCTAGTTCTCGCGCGGCAATAATCTTGGGCTTTGTGGCATCGCCACCGCTATTTTTACTGACGATGGTATCAATGTTATTCTCAATCAGAATTTGTCTCTCATTATTGAGGGTAAAAGGCCCGCGATCGCACAATACCATCCCCGGCGGTACTAAAGCATCTTCGCTAGGAGGGTCAATCATCCGCATCAAAAACCAAATTTTCTCCAAATGAGCAAAAGCGGCCAGTTCTTGCCTACCAACTGTCAAAAATACTCGCTGTGCCTGATTTTGCAGGGTTGTTGCTGCGGCTGCAACACTATCAACTTCAATCCAGCGATCGCCACTTTCTTTTTCCCAAGGCGGACGGATTAACATCAGGCGGGGTACTCCAACTTCTGTTGCCGCATCTGCCGCATTGAAAGAAATTTGAGTCGCAAAAGGATGGGTTGCATCAATTAATAAGTCGATTTGCATGACTCGCAGATAGCTAGCCAATCCAGCCACACCACCGAAGCCTCCAACCCGCAAATCGCCCAACGGTACTGACGGTTCACGGGTGCGTCCAGCTAGAGAGGTGATTACTTCTAATCCTTGGATAGCCGTAACTTTGGCAGCTAGTTCTGCTGCATCACTCGTCCCACCCAAAATCAAAACGCGCATCATTTAGATAGATAACGGTGGAATCTTTGCTAAAATCCCCTTTTTCATTGCTTCTGGACGCTCTGACCAAGGCAGTAAACCATCTGCTTTAGCATAGTATTGGCTAGCACATTCCAGTACCGCAGAGGCACTACCATCAACGGCTAAATCACCAAATAAATATGTTAATTTGCCTTTGGCACTAAAGGCGATTACACAAGAACGATTACAAGCACTCATGCATTCAACTTCCTGAATTGGGAATTGTTCTCGTAAATCCCAATCTTGTGCCAGCTGCTGAAGTTGGTGTAAAAGTTTTTCACCACCACTTTCACCTAAGCGTTTTCCATTTTGCCAAACACTGGCACAGGTTTTGCAAACAAATAAAGTATGTTCAGCAACACCCAATGGACTAGTTGGGGAAATATTTGCAGTCGTAGTCATCTGTACCTCGCAGATATGTGAAACTAATAAATCGATTTCGGCGGGCATCCTGACTCACTCAATTTGAGATTTTCGATTTAGTTCTTTAATCTCAAATTGGGTTCACAGTTGCGGGACAGCGCCGGATTTGCACCGAACTTTCCCCGTTACCTCTGGTGGCTGACTCCCACCAGAACCGAATAACCTTATCGATCATACACTAGGGTTATCGGAGAATACGAAACAACAAGCTTTGCGCCAACTATCAAACTGGACGACAACCAGATAAAATACTGTGCATATTCACTACTTGTCCAATAACTGCGATCGCAGGCGCACTAAATCCACTTTCCTCTACCTGTTTGACAATTGTTTCCAATGTTCCAATTAATTCTTCTTGTTCTGGGCGCGTACCCCAGCGCACCAAAGCAATCGGCGTTTCTAAATTAAACCCAGCAGTACTTAATTCTTCCACAATATAAGACAGATTGTGAATTCCCATATAAATTACAATGGTTTCGGAACCGTGAGCGATCGCACTCCAATTCACTTGCGGTCTATACTTACCCGCTGCTTCATGGCCAGTTACAAATGTCACTGACGAACTATATAGCCGATGCGTCAAAGGAATACCTGAGTATGCTGCTGCTGCAATTCCCGAAGTGATACCCGGCACAACTTCCGTTGATATTCCCACTTGAACTAATTCTTCCATCTCTTCGCCACCGCGACCAAAAATAAAGGGATCGCCGCCCTTGAGCCGCACTACAATTGCATGATCCTGTGCTTTTTCAATCAACAATTGAGTTGTTTCTGACTGCAACAACGAATGTCTCCCCGCACGTTTACCAGCATTAATTTGCTCGGCTTGGGGATTAATCATTGCCAGAATTGCCGGACTCACCAAAGCATCATAGATGACTACATCTGCACATTCCAACAAACCTTTCGCTTTCAGGGTAATTAATCCTGGATCTCCTGGCCCCGCACCTACTAAATAAACCTTTCCCAAATACTTGTTCTCCTGTTTTTCTGTGCGGTTCATCTCTGTGTTAAATCCCAAATTAGCTCGGCTAATTCTGCACTTGCTCCCAGTGGCTTGGCCAGTTGGAAATTCACCGCAGAAAATTGTAATTTTAGCTCCTCTATTGAGGTGGCGATCGCATCGGTTATTCCACCAGCGAATAAAAAGTATGGCAAGATTGCAATTTCCCGATAACCAGCAGTTACCAACTCTTTCACCCGTGATTCTAAACTAGGAGGCCCAGCCCAATAAGCAGCTACTGCTCCCAAACTCGCCGCCATTGCTTCCACAGTTTTTTGCGAACCTGGGCGACGGCTACCATGAGCTAAGAGAATCCATGCTTCTGCTTTGATAGCAGCTATTTGCTTTGCCAGCAATTTCTCTAAATTGGGGTGAGAGCCTAAATATGGTTGCAACTCAATGATGATATCTTGACCAACAGCCTGTTGTGCAAGTGCTACTTCGGCAGGAATATCTGTCATCACATGCACTCCCGGCAGTAGAAATAGCGGTACAATTTTCAGGCAATTTTCATTTGGAGACAGTAAGTAATCGCCAAAAGCGCTTTTAGCAAATTGTTGAATCTGCTCGTGTAAAGGCTGAGGACTCATTTCTAAAGCAGCGATGCCAACCAAATGTTCGCTTGACAATTTCTGACATACCAGCCTAGCTAGTTGCTGCATAGCAATTTCTGGGCGGCGATCGCGACTTCCGTGAGATAATAGCAGATAGGCAGATGACATCGGCAAAGCTTGAACTTTCAGTTACTATATCTTACTTAAGATTTAGCCGGGGTTGATAACTACTCTGGTAATTATTGAAACTATTATCAATTACTAAACAGAAGTATTCTTAATCATTTTTACAGCGAAATTCAAGTTGTAAAGTACACAACTACTCGTTTCAAAACTAAGTAGAAAGCCTATTTTTCTTCTGTTAGCGTAGCGAGGCGTAGCCCATTCTGACCCTTCTCCACGAGACGCTCCGCGTAGCTTGCTTCCCCGGAGGGGTACGACAGGCTCAGGGCATCGCTCTTGAATTCTGCTGATATTCTTCTCTTGCTGCTTACCTTATTGTTCTTCAGCAGTGTAAGTATAAAATTGATTAAAAGCTCCTACCGTTTCAAACTTGTATGAAGGTATCCAGGAGTTTATTTTCAAATCCGTATGGTAAACACTAAAAATAACGTAATTTTGTCTTTCTGTAGTTTTGGCAATGATTTCTTGGATTTGCGGGCTAGCCGAGTCAACCAATTTATCGCAATTAAAACGGATTAAATTTTCTATAATGTTAGTAGTTTTTTTACATACATCGGTTTTTAAGTATTTTGTCAGGCGTTGAACTGCATATTCTTCATATTCAGCTTGACCGGGATTGGTTTTCGCCATTGTCACACCCAAGGCGGCGAGGCCTACTGCTGCTCCAGTATACGCGATGATGGTCAATGGTTTCATATTTGCCAAGTAAAATTCATTGTAATTGTTAGATTCCAGAGACTCTAAATCAACTAAGTCCGTTCCTAGAACAAAACTCTTGATCGATTGCTAAATTATTGCTATAATTCAAATTGTTGAATGGCGAGCGTAGCCAAGTGGTTAAGGCAGTGGTTTGTGGTACCACCATTCGTGGGTTCGATTCCCATCGTTCGCCCTACATAATTTCATATTCATAATTTCATATTAATATCTACACTCCTGTAGAAGGTAGGTCAAATGGTGTAAATCCTTGTAATCATAATTTTAACAAGGATAAAGATATACGATCTGTAGCTTTATAGACTTACAGAGTGGCGATCGCAATCCTAAAGCCGTGACCAAGTTCATCCTTGATAGTCTCTGTATTCTCAGATGGACATTAACATCTAAGAAACAACACGGCAAGATCCAGGATTCTGCGATGAACTATGAAGTTTGCTCGGTGCATTCGCTGTGAGTTCCAACTCACCTTTGGCATTTATCAGCCACCCTGTAGCTTCTACAATGGGTTTTGGCGTAGCAGTAGTAGTGTTTGATGGTAACAGGTAGACTCTTGATTCTCAGGAATTGTATTCTCTGGCTCAAATGAACCTATGGTAAGGAACAGAGAACATTTTTACGTCCACTGACTTTCTTTGACCGCAGCCATCGCCTGCGTCTAACTCCCTCATCATAATGATTATCATTACTGAAGAAAAGCAATATTTACTTTACTCAAAGGTATCTCTGATCAGGTTATCGCTGAATTCGGCTCAAATCCTGGCTCGTCAATATTTAGATGCGTTTGCCGTGCTAAGTAGGTTGGCACAATTAAACCGAACTATACAAAGTTTTGTATGGGTAAAGGGTAAAGGTTTTTCCCTTTTACCCTTCTTAATTTAGTTGTGTTTTTTAGCACCTACTTACTTACCCCATCCAGTTGCGCACTTATAAATAAAGTTGATTTACTTGGTAATTGAGTTAATCTCTGCATAATCCACCCTCAGATAGATGAGTGAATTAGAATATCATTTTATTACAAAGATAAGGCATAAATATTGAAAAATTTTTCATGATTTGCTGTCAAACTTATATCATGTTCGACTGATTACTTAAGAATAAAATATCTCTATGTTCATGTTGGGTTTCACTATTGTTAAACACAACATAAATATGGATAAAATATTGGGTTTTGTTTTTCAAAAGTTGCTTGCTTGTCGGGAAACCCCCAGATGTTCGCGGTAGCATTCCTTAAGAGTTGCTGTGCCATTGGTGTACCCTTACAGGGAAGCAAGCTACGTGTAGCGTCTCCCTTTGGGAGAAGAGAAGGTTTTACCCTGCACTATCGCCCTTGCTAGCTCCCCAAAGTACAGATATTATAAACATTCAATTAACCTGATATTAGTTGTATATTAACAGCGCAGATAAAAATGAACTCTGCCAGCACCTATTCAAGGTTGGTTTATGGTAGCAATTTTGAAGATTTATTACTGATTTATTGCTTTTTACGTAATCATACTGTGGCAAGTTGAGGCATTAGAAAGTTCTCTTGTAATTCTCTTAAAAAGAAGTTCAGTACTTAAGTAATTTCAAGTATTTACTAAATAATTTTTATACAGTTTAGAGAAATGGGTTCCCTGAGACTTGCAGTCATTACGTTCGTTTCTAGCCAGTGAAGGATTGCCAGGAATAATCATTGCAGATACTTCGCCAATGTTAATGGACTACTCACGTATCAACTACGAACACAACGGCAAGGCATACTATGATTTACAAGATCAGACCCAAAATACTGGTATTAGCAATTGTTCAAGGGATTGCTTTTCAACCAAATGACGCGCCTGTACCATCTGGGTATATTAAAGATATCGGGCAAGCCTACAATGATAGTAGAGGTTTTGGTTGGGTGCGCGAAGATAGCTTAGGCAATGCTACACACACTCCCCTTGATATCCAACTCAATACACGCGATCGCAACCAAAGTAACATCGATCGGCGACTAAATAGACTGATTCATCTGCAATATCCTCTTAGCAGTTCGGGAACAGGAGTCACGATACCTGCTGCTTGGGAATATGCCCTATCTAATGGTTCCTACAATGTGACTGTTAGTGTCGGTGATGCTACTAATACTGTAAATAGTAAGCACCAGATTAATATAGAAGGGACGGTTGCTATTTCTGGCTTTTTACCAACTGCAACTAAAAAGTTTGCCGCAGTTACTCGAATTGTTAATGTTGCCGACGGCAAGCTCACAATTGATGCTAAAGGTGGTAAGAATACCAAGCTCAACTATATTGCGATCGCACCAGGTAATCGTCCCTCGATCAGAACGACCAATCCCAATGATGGTCAGACAAATGTATCGCCAGATATCTCGATTACAGCAGACCTAAATCTCCCCAATAGTGGTATTGCGGTTAATACTATTTCTGCCTCAACCATCAAGCTGATCGATAGCACTACTAATATACAAGTCAATGCCAATTACAACACTTCCGGTGGTGGAGATGTGATTGTAGTGTCTCCGATAAATCGTCTCAAGAACAATACCAAATATTTGTTACAAATCACCGATGGGGTTAAAGATAGCAATGGTGCTGCATTCTTACCCTATAGGATCAGTTTCACAACAGGCTCCTTTGTGAAACCAGTAAGCAATATTACTTTCGAGCAAATCTCACTAGCTAATGTACCTATCAAACCTTACACCACAGTATTGATTGGGCCTGACAATAAACTCTATGCTGCTACCTTATTAGGTGAGATTTTGCGTTTCCCGATCAATGCTGATGGTACTCTGGGTATGCCACAAACGATTTCCTCATTGCAGACTGCAAATGGTGGTAATCGAACGATCATTGGTATGCACTTCGATCCCTCATCAACAAATGCCAGCAACCTAATTCTCTGGGTAACAAATAACTACTACTGGAATGGAACTGTTGATGCGCCAGAGTGGAGTGGTAAAATTACTCGTTTACGCGGTACTAATCTAGAGACGGTAAAAGACTATGTGGTTGATTTACCGCGATCGAGTCGGGATCATCTAACCAATAGCATTGAGTTTAAGCCCAATGAGCCAAATGTGCTCTATGTGTTGCAGGGTAGTAATAGTAGTACCGGCGCACCAAACACTGCCTGGAGTAATCGTCCTGAGCGGTTGTTAACTGCTGCTGTATTACGAGTAGACCTGTCCAAAATCACCTCACCTCCTTTAAGCGTTAGGACGGAGGATGGAGGTACTTATAACCCCTTTAAAGCGGGCGCACCTATAACTATCTTTGCTAGTGGTATACGTAATGCCTACGATCTGGTTTGGCATACCAATGGTCAGTTGTATGTGCCAACGAATGGTTCAGCGGCTGGTGGCAATACGCCAAATACACCTATTCCCCTACCTCTTGCCTGTCAAAACCGGATTGATAAAGCTACTAATGGAGCATATACTAGTCCATCTGTGCCTGCTCTTAGAAGTCTAGGCACGCAGCGAGACTTTCTGTTTCGCGTTGTTAGAAATGGTTATTATGGCCATCCCAATCCGAAACGTTGTGAGTGGGTGTTGAGTGGAGGAAATCCTACAGTCGGTACAGATCCAGTTCAGATAAGTGAATATCCCGTTGGTACTCTACCTGACCGAAATTGGAAGGGTATTGCCTTCGATTTTGGAGAGCATTTTTCACCTAATGGCATTATTGAATATCGTAGTCATGTTTTAGATGGTCAGCTGCAAGGCAAGCTGCTTGTGATACGCTTCAGTTCAGGGAAAGACATCATTGTGCTAACACCAGGTGGCGCAAAGTTGAATATTATAAATTCCCAAATGGGTATTACTGGTTTCACTGGTTTTAACCCAAGTCCATTGGATTTGGTTGAGAATCCCACGAATGGAAATCTCTACGTGGCGCAACTCAGTCAAGAGACAGGCATGGGCAAAATTACACTTCTGCGTCCACTTAATTAATATCAGTATCGAGCGATCGCAATCAATTCATGCTTGTACTTGGGAAGGGTTTTTACTGAAACGCAAGTATTCATTTTTGCACTTAGTCTCCAACAAGAATTTATCTCATCAGTTAATTTTTCTACTTTTATAGTTCACTCCCAATTACGGTTGCATTCTAATGCAACCGTAAACTTTTTATGTACATTTATCCAAATCATCGGTTACGCAGCATCCAAAATTTTATAACCCGCAACTTGGTTTATTATGTTAATACTTAATATTCAAAACAATTCGGCTACACTAATTTTCTAGGAAAACTTCGCATAATTCAATTGAGTGCAAAAAACAGCCCCAAAATATTAGTTTGCGAATGTACAAAAGCCAGCAGCGGGATTTGAACTCGCGACCTTCCGATTACAAGTCGGATGCACTACCACTGTGCTATGCTGGCAAGTCTGACGATTACTCTTAATTAGCAACCACGATTTATTATTGTACCATAATCCATTTATTTGTCTAGCTATAAATTCTAAAAAATATCTGCTCGATCATAAATTAGGCTAAAAGACCAGAAATTTTAGCAATATTGATGCTTTTGTCGGCTTAAATGATTGTTCTGGCGTTGCTATTGTGGTGAACCAGAAACAATCAGGCATTCTGAATCACTGATAAAGTTGATAAATTAATATTTATAGCAAAAGCTAACTCAAATCCTGGGCTGAACCCAAAAATACCTGGCCAGTTCTAAAACTGTATTTTCTTGACACGGTTGAATAAAGGAACAGAAATATATAATTATTTTTTACAGATTACAAGCATGGCAGCATTGCTCGGACGAGATTTATTAAGTCTAGCGGACATCACTTCTACTGAACTTCAAGAACTCTTGCAATTGGCAACTCAACTTAAATCACAGCAGTTGAAGTTGCAGTGTAATAAAGTTTTGGGGTTGTTGTTCTCCAAAGCTTCAACTCGCACACGGGTAAGTTTTACTGTGGCGATGTATCAACTTGGTGGGCAGGTAATCGATCTCAATCCTAATGTCACTCAAGTTAGTCGCGGGGAACCTTTGCAGGATACGGCGCGGGTGTTAGATCGATATCTGGATATTTTGGCAATTCGTACTTTTGCCCAGCAAGATTTAGAAACTTTTGCTGAATATGCCAAAATTCCAGTGATTAACGCACTTACTGATACAGAACATCCTTGTCAGGTATTAGCGGATTTATTGACGATTCAGGAAACCTTTAACACCCTGGCTGGGTTAACTTTAACCTACGTAGGTGATGGGAATAATATGGCTAATTCTCTGATGTTGGGCTGTGCTTTGGTAGGGATGAATGTTAGAATTGCTACTCCTAGCGGATACGAGCCAGATTCTCAGATTGTAGAACAAGCAAGAGCGATCGCTAATAACAAAACGGAAGTCCTCGTCACTCACGATCCAGAATTAGCAGCCAAGGGTTCTAATGTACTTTACACTGATGTTTGGGCGAGTATGGGGCAAGAAGCCGAAGCAGACAATCGGATGCCAATTTTTCAACCATACCAAATTTCCGAGCAGCTATTAAGCCTTGCTGACCCAGAGGCAATTGTTTTACACTGCTTACCAGCCCATCGTGGTGAAGAAATTACCGAAGCTGTTATTGAAGGTTCTCAATCACGAGTTTGGGAACAGGCAGAAAATCGCCTGCACGCCCAAAAAGCCTTACTTGCTAGTATTTTAGGAGCAGAGTAGGGAATAGGGCACAGGGTATAGGGTATAGTTTTCTTGGTTGTAACCTGTACCCTCTAACCTGTAACCTGTAATATTCTTATTTGTCAAAAGGCAAAAGAGAAGAAAATAATTTTGCTTTTGCCTTTCATATTTTTACTTTTCTCTTGTTATGGGGAGTTTTTTGTAGTACTAATGTTCTAGAGACATTTATCATTACTTCCCGCAAATTTATGGAACGTCTAACAGAAGCTCAACAAGAACTTTACGAATGGTTAGCAGAATACATCAAAACGCACCAGCATTCGCCTTCAATTAGGCAAATGATGCAAGCGATGAACTTGAAGTCACCAGCACCAATTCAAAGCCGTTTAGAGCATTTACGCACTAAAGGATATATTGAATGGACTGAAGGACAAGCGCGAACGATTCGGATTTTGCATCCTGTAAAGCAAGGTGTACCGATTTTGGGCACGATCGCTGCTGGTGGTTTAATAGAACCGTTTACTGATGCTGTAGATCATTTAGACTTTTCTAATTTCGATTTACCTCCCCAAACCTACGCTTTGCGGGTAGCTGGCGATAGCATGATTGAAGATTTAATTACTGATGGCGATGTGGTATTTCTGCGTCCAGTAGCAGAACCAAATCATTTAAAAAATGGTACTATCGTCGCCGCCAGAGTAGATGGATTCGGTACCACATTAAAACGTTTTTATCGCCAAGGCGATCGCGTTACTCTCAAACCAGCAAATTCTAAGTACAATCCCATTGAAGTCATGGCTCAACAAGTGCAGGTGCAAGGTTCTCTCATTGGTGTTTGGCGTGGTTACAACTGAGGAATGGGGAATGGGAAAGATAAGTACCAATGACCAATGACCAATAACTAAATAAATATGTACCTGACGAAAAATTCGGTGCAGCAACTGCCCACTTTCCGGTTAAAATTACCGTTTGCAAGGGAAAGTAAGGGCAGTTATTATACTCCGCAACCATTACCAGGATGCCCAAGAATGCCTGTGTCTCTGCAATTGCGGCAATATCAGCGTCAAGCGATCGCTAGCTGGTTTACCAACAATGGCAGAGGGACGCTGAAAATGGCTACTGGTAGTGGTAAAACTATTACCGCATTAGCGATCGCTTGTGAATTATATCAGCAGATTAATTTACAAGTTCTGGTGGTGGTATGTCCCTACCGCCATCTTGTTACCCAATGGGCGCGAGAATGTGAAAAATTTAATTTGCAACCTATTTTAGCTTTTGAGAATTTACGCACTTGGCAAAGTCAACTTTCTACCCAAATTTATAATCTGCGTTCTGGTTCTCAACGGTTTGTTACTGTGATTACTACGAACTCGACATTAATTGGAGATGGTTTTCAGTCTCAACTCAAATATTTTCCCGCCAAAACTTTAATTATTGGGGATGAGGCGCATAATTTAGGCGCACCCAAGTTAGAAGAAAGTTTACCGCGCAGTGTTGGGTTGAGACTGGCTTTATCTGCCACACCGGAAAGATACTTTGATGATTTTGGTACACAATCTTTATTTGATTATTTTGGCCCAGTTCTCCAGCCAGAATTTACTTTGAGAGATGCGATCGCTCAAGGTGCTTTAGTACATTATCTCTATTATCCAGTGTTGGTAGAGTTAACTGAAGCCGAAAGCATTGCCTATTTAAAGTTAACTAAAAGAATTGGGCGATCGCTACTTTATCGAGATAAAGAAAATGGACAAGCGGGATTTGAAGACAATGAAGATTTAAAGCCGTTATTGATGCAAAGAGCAAGATTAATTGGTGCGGCGGAAAATAAATTAAATGCTTTACGGAATTTAATGGCAACTCGCCGCGAAACTACTCACACTCTTTTTTATTGTAGTGATGGTTCTCAAGATGCGGGACAACGTTCATCACTACGCCAACTTAAAGCTGTTGCTAAAATTCTCGGAGTGGATTTAGGTTACAAGGTAAGCACTTATACGGCTCAAACAACTTTACAAGAACGAGAAATTTTACGACATCAATTTAAAAGTGGTGAGTTGCAGGGTTTAGTTGCAATTCGTTGTTTAGATGAAGGTGTTGATATTCCGGCAATTCAAACTGCGGTGATTTTATCAAGTTCTGGTAATCCTCGCCAGTTTATCCAGCGACGGGGGCGAGTTTTGCGCCCTCATCCAGCTAAAGAACGCGCCACTATATTTGACATGATTGTTTTACCACCAGATTTAGATAGAGAAACTATAGAAGTTGAACGTAATCTATTGAAAAAGGAATTGCGTCGCTTTGTGGAATTTGCTGATTTAGCTGATAACGCTGGTGAAGCAAGAATGAAGTTACTTGATTTACAAAAACGATATGGTTTATTAGATATTTGATGGTGAACTATATAGTTGTATTTTTTTGTAAAATTTTTCGAGTTTTTAAAAAACAAGTATTAAGTATGAAATAATAAAATTATGAATTAGATCATAATGGGATGTAAGTAGCTTTAAAAATTATACTTACATCCCATTATAATATAAATTGTTAATATTAATAATAACAGAAGACAATTCAATAATAAAGTCTTTTTTCAAAAAAAAGTATAAATTTAAAAAAATAGTTTTTACAAAATTAAAGATAACGCTAACAGTGGCTTTACGGAGGTAAATGCAGTACTAGAGAAAGTTAAAATATAGAAAAACTATATTTCCAAACCGAAGATGTCACAAGGTGCGAATATCGATGATGTACAAGAGCCAATAACCAGCGCTCCGCCGGAAATACGGCAAATTATTGAGCGGGTATGGAAGCTAGAAAAAGGCAGGCTAGACAAGAAAAGTAATGGCCCTATTAATGAAGATATTTTGAAAATTATTAAGGAAGAGGTGCGATGAAGCTGACTTCAATCAAGCTATGCAACTTTCGCTCCTTTTATGGTACGACACCAGAGATGCTTCTGGCTGGTGGAGATATTCAGAATACGACGATTATTCATGGCAATAATGGCTCTGGTAAAACCAGTTTATTGAATGCCTTTACGTGGGTATTATATGATAAATTTAGTGCGGCGTTTGCATCAATAGAACAGTTAGTTAATAAGCGTGCGATCGCAGAAGCTCAAAAAGGTCAAGCTGTAGAATGTTGGGTAGAGATTGGCTGGGAACATGAAGGTAAACGATATCGAGTTAAACGCGCCTGTCGGGGTTACAAAAACGAAGATGATTTTGACGCGGGTAAAACTCAATTAACCATGTGGGTTGGTGCGGATGATGGCAAATGGAATATCCCAACTCAGCAACCAGACGATATAATTAATCAAATTTTACCCGCTACTTTACATCAATATTTTTTCTTTGACGGCGAACGAATTGAAGAAATAGTCCGTTCTGACAAAAAAGCTGAAATTGCTGAAGCTACAAAAATTTTCTTGGGTGTGGAAGTAATTAACCGTTCCATCAGACATTTGGGAGATGCTAAAAAAACTCTAGAAAATGAGTTGAAAGCTATTGGTGATTCTGAAATTAAACAACTGTTACGACAGCAAGAAAAAATAGAACGAGAGCGTGAACGCATTACCAAACGGCAAACTGAAATTAAAGAAGAGTTAGAATATCAACAAACTTTTAAAAAAGAGACAAGTAACCGTTTGCGAGAATTGAGTGCTGCTAAGGAATTGCAGGAAAGATGGCAGGATTTAGAATTGCAAAAAGCAACAAATCAAGAAGAATATAAAAAAACTAAGGAAGCCCTGAAAAAAGTTATCTCTGCACGGGGTTACACAGTTTTACTCTCAGAAACTACATCCCAGTTTCGAGGAATTATCCATGATTTGAAGCAGAGAGGCGAATTAACATCAGGAATTTCGCGGGAATTTGTCAATGATTTACTCAACTCTCAACGCTGTATATGTGGCGCAGAATTACACGAGGGTAATCATTCTCATACTCATGTGAGTACTTGGTTAAATAAAGCTGGTTCCTCGGCGGTAGAAGAAACTGCAATTCGGATGATAGCTCAAGTAGATGAAATTGATAAGCAAGCTATAGGTTTTTGGGAAGAAGTTGATAGAGAACAAGCCAGAATTAATCAATTAAGGCAAAGCATATCTCAAATTGAAGGCGATTTAGATAATATTCAAGAACGGTTGCGAAAAGATGCTAATGAAGAAATTAGCAGTTTGCAAAAACGCTTAGATGAAATTGAAAGTAAAATTGATGAGTTAAATCGAGAACAGGGTGCAAATCAGCAGCAAATTGCTCAACTCACAACTGAGATTGAAGGTTTAAATAAACAAATTGCCAAACAAAAGCTGAATGAAGACAAGCAAACTCTAGCACAGCGACGAATTAACGCCACTCAAGATGCAATCGAACGATTAACAGAAGTTAGGAATCGTCAAGAACAACAATTCCGCCTGCAACTAGAAAAGCGAGTGCAAGAGATATTTATGGAGATTTCTGTGACTCCATATATTCCTAAAATTAGCGAAAAATATGAACTGACATTAGTAGAAAATACTACAGGCATAGAAGCACCCGTTGCAGCATCTACGGGAGAGAATCAAATTCTCAGTTTATCCTTTATTGCAAGCATCATTGACAAAGTACGGGAATGGAGTGAGAAGCGGAAAATGATGATGATTCCCGATAGTAGTACTTTCCCAATAGTGATGGATTCACCCTTTGGTAGTTTAGATGAGAATTCACGGCGACACATTGCGAAGACAATTCCCCAATTAGCCAATCAGTTGATAGTTTTAGTTACTAAGACTCAGTGGCGGGGTGAAGTTGAAACGGAAATGACAGACAGAATTGGTAGAGAATATGTGCTTACGTATTATTCTTCTAAGCCAGATTGCGAACAAGATGATATTAAGTTGGGTGGAGAAAAATATCCTTTGGTTAAACAAAGTCCGAACGAGTTTGAGTATACGGAAATTATGGAAGTTGAACGGGATAGATAATTACGCCCCAGCGAATGGAGTTTGCGGCTATACAAAACGTAAACCTAAAGCAGCTACTCTTACAAGAACGTACAAGAACGCTTTCAGCGTTAGCGACGTTCGCGTAGCGTCTCGCAGAGAAGGAGCGTCACCCGCAGGGTAGCCTACGGAGGTGGGTTAAGAGTAAGAGAAAATAACAACAGGCTCAAGCAAATTATTTTAATCCACGCAGGCGGGTAAAGTCTTGTGCAGAGGAGGTTTCTAAGTACCTTTTTAAGCTTAAGTTGATTCTTCTCAAGCATTCACAAAATGCTTTAATAGTTTTAGTTTATACTAAAGCCTATTAATGCTACTCAGAAAAACTTCAGTAGTCGTCTCCCTCTTAACTCTATCAACTCCCAACGCCTTAGCCTTTTCTGACACCCAAAGCTATTGGGCAAAAAATTGTGTCCAGCAACTAGGAGAGCGTAAACTTATTACAGGCTACCCTGATGGTAGTTTCCGCCCAGAAGCAACAGTGACACGCGCGGAAGCAGCAGTGTTGATGCTAAATGCTTTTCCTGATTCACCAGTGAAACGCACTGCTACGTCATTTAAAGATGTACCCAGTAATTATTGGGCGAATAAAGCAATTTCTACCGCTTACCAAAAAGGATTTTTTTCTGGTTATCCCGGTGGAATTTTCCAACCCAACCAGCCAATTCCTCGTGCCCAAATCATTGGTGTTGTAGCTGGTGGAAAAAATTACAGCCCTTTATCCAACCCAACGCAGATATTACAACAATATTTTAACGACGCGGGACAAATTCCTAACTATGCCCAGAGTTCCATTGCATCTGCGACTATTAATAGTATTGTTGTCAATTATCCCAATGTCAAACAGCTAAAACCACTGCAAAGCGCTACTAGAGGCGAAGTTGCAGCTTTGATATGTCGGGCGTTAAATATCTATACGGTTCCCCCACAATATATTGCCGGAATCGAAGTACATCCGCAAGAAGTCCGCCCTTTACCAGGAAAACTCGATATTATTCCCACCTTTAACAGCAATAGTCCTGAACTGGTAACAACTGATGGAATTTTACTATCAACTTTCCCCCCAGATGGGAAACAAGTACAAGAAGCACATTTAAATTATCCCTTTCAAGGCAGATTTGATATATTTGCTCATCATATTGTCAGGGCGGAAACATCAGCCCAAAGTCGCACTGTTTACCAAGGGATAATTGTACATAATCCAGGGAATGAACCTGTCACACTGCAAGTTTTACAAGCAGCTAGTTACCTTACCAGAGAAGCACCATTTATCGCTTTACCTGATATGGTAGAAAATCCTCAAGGTACAGTTTACTCTGGGCCAGGCGATCGCACAATGAATGATGTGTTGCGGGGAGTTCGGCAAGGGATTTTCCCTGAAAAGCTGGTGATAGAACCAAAAGGAACTCAAATCTTAGCGAATTTAGCCATTCCCGTACAGGCTCCTGCTTCTAACGGTCGCACTACAATGATGCGCTTGGCAAGTAGTAGCCCAGTTTATCTGGCGAATTTAGCAAAGAATAGCAATCTTCCCCCCACCTTAGCCGAATGGCAAAAGCTTCTGGATACTGGCAGTTTAGCAGGAAAACGTGACCCCATTCCCACACCTCTTGACCCTCCCAGAGAACCAACAGTATTTAGTCGCGTCGCTGGTGTCTCCCAAGGAACGCAATGGCAAACACAGCTGACGGATAATCCCAATGTGTCTGAGTTAACGATACCCTAACCAGGAAAAGCGTTTTCTTATCCTTTGGGAACTGTACATTTAATTACTCTCAGCACTGGACAAATTCAAAGCGCAGCCATGTTAAAACGCTATCCTGATACGGCGTACTTTGCTCACAGTAACTATGGTGTTGAATACAATCTGACTTTACCTCTCAGGAATATTACTAATCAAACTCAGACGGTAACTGTATCAATCCAGACTCCTGTAAAGGATGAAGGGGGAACAGATAGACTGCTGTTTTTAAAGCCAGGTGTAGAACAGGTATTCTTTCGGGGAACAGTGCGGGTGCGTTACATCGATGATAGTGGTGTGGAAAAGACGCGCTATGTCCATTTGGTACAGCGTCGGGGACAAAGGGGTGAACCGTTGGTGACGCTGAAAATGTTAGCGGGTGGGAAGCGAGAAGTACAAGTAGACTTTTTGTATCCTCCAGATTCTACGCCGCCGCAGGTTTTGACGGTGAGAACGGACGGGTGATGATGAGGTAGGTGAAGTTGAACCCGCAGTACCAAGATGGACTATGTTAGTGGATAATTTGTTTGTTTAGCGATCGCCCACATACTATCATAAAATCATACCTTGGCAATTGCGTAAACCTAGCGATCGCTTTTCGCTGTCGGTTAAGATGGCAACAATGTAACTATTAATATCATGGCTGCAAATAGAATCAGGGTTGCTAAAGATAAGGCTGAGTTAGTGAAATCTCTAGTAGCATCAAAAGACACAACTGGGCCTTTTCAGACTTATGTAGAAGTAATGGTGTTTGCAGCAGCTTTAGGCGTTAAATATAAAAAGCGCGTTCCTTTAGACGTAATTTCTAAAGATTTATCCCCACTGCGACAAGATTATTTTACTAGCAGCTTCACTCTGTTGATTAATTTGTTAGCTATTACCGAAACAGAAAATATTAAGATTCTAGACGATGATAATGTTGCTGATGAGCAACGTATTCACATTTTTGAAGAGTATGCTAATGGTGGTTTAGAAATTATACAAAATGAACTGCATGGCGCAGTAGACTATTCAGAGCGACTTTTCTTATTTCTCAGTTATGAGAGAACTAATACAGAACAAAAAGATGAGGAATTTGATCTAACCAAATTCCTATCTTAGTCTTAAAGTAATGCTTAAAATCAAAAGCGTTACATCCACCCCAGTGTAATTTTTATTGTTTTGACTGCATTTGTTACTGCACTAACAGTAGCAGATATTTTATAAGGCTTGTCTGGATTTTTAGGTTGGGCATTTATTCTAACTACATTATCCTTCCAAAGTTGATTTTCTCTTGACCAATCTAGCTGTGCTAGTTGTGAAACTTTTTCTTCATTAAAATAATTGTTTTCTGGATCATATATAGTGCAATAAACGCCCTAAAACTTCCAGCCCAACGCTTATACCTAGAATACAGTCTTCTTTAAATGCAGCGACTTCATCTTCTGTTATTTCTTCAACAGTTGTATCAGCGATATACTCAGTGTTACTGCATTCTGAGAAAAACTTATTAAGACAAATAACCAAAGCATCAGATGCTTGATAAACATCATAATCTCGAAGCTGATTACTTGGATCGTTAGTAAAAACGCAACTTACAAACCTAGCTATAAAATTAGTTGTGTAAATCAGTTTTTGTTTAGTTGCAGGACTTGATTTAATCTTCTCTGTCTTACCCTGAAACATTGGTACTCGTTTTATTAATTCTTTAGTAATGCCAACTCGACCAGAGAACTCACCAAATGATAATAACAATGATTTATCTAGTTGTTTGGTTTGAGCCATGTCTCTGAAATCTGCCTGACACTGGTGAAAGTCACCCTCTAAAACTAGAGTAATTGCAAAATCATCATCACTAATTAAGTGGCTTTCAGTACTTTCTATCAATTCGTGAATGGCACGTTTACGATGTTGCCCATCAGTTATATCTAATTTGACTCCACGACGAATAACAACCAAACAAATACCCCTACCAAGTTCAAGAATTGTTATGTCCTTTGGAGCGACATTAGCAGTCAAAGTTCCTACAATCCAGGGTTTTTCTTTTCGGGAACGGTCAACAATATATTTTTTAATTTCATCAGCATGACCTTTAACCTCTGGGCGATTTTTACCAGAATCAGGATCATTCCCAGTGGATGGTTTAGCTTGGAGAAGACCAGAAAAGTCACTCGCAGGTACATTAATTTGCAGCATTGTCCGCTTTCCCTACTGAAAAATCAGCCCTGGATAGCAGCGATCGCGATGATATTGTGAGAAGAATGGCTCAATAAAGGAGCTAAACTGAGCTTTTATCTGAGGAGAAATGCTATTATTGTCGTCCTCAATCGGTTGACCCATATAAATACCTAATATAAAATAGTAGATGTTAGCAAACATGATATGCAACCCTTATGGACTGTAGCATCGGTAAAAACCACACTACAAAATCCCTACTTAATTTTGCTAGTTGAGAATATGTGGAAGTCCTACAGCTTTCGGTTCAACAAACTCCCCATCAAAACCTATAGTTTTATTTTCAACAGTCCTAGCATCCGCCAAAGCCTTACGAAGTTCAGCACGTTCCATCTGTTCCTGAATTCCACCCAGGATGTAAATCAATAACTTCGCTGCCAAATCTCGTCCAGCAACCTGCACCCGCTTTTTATTTGGGTCATATAAAACCCCATACCAAAGAGATTGGGGATATTCCATACCACTAAAGCCGCCTTGCTGGTCAAACTTCCGCAGTTTCTTAAAAATATCTGCTAGAGAAAAACCTTTTTTAAAAACCATAATTCCCAAAGCTTGCGCTAATGCAACTTGAGCAACCGGACGGAAAAGCATATTTCCTTCACCTCCATCCTTCTCAAAGCTGAAGCGCCGCAAAGCTGGTGTATCCTCGTGTTCTAAAATTTTATAACTGGAAAGACTAGCTAAATTATCAAATAGCTTGCTAAATTCCTCAATCCCCTGCTCAAGTTCTTCATCCTCTGGACGCATGGGAATTAGACCTTTCTCCAAGGGTTTCCAGTGGGGGAACTTTTGAGCCAAATATCGCTCAGACATATCTTGTAGAGCTTGCAATGTCGTCAAAACTGTAGAATTGGAAGCTACCGTTGCACTATTCCAATTGACCCGGGGATTGCGTTCTTGTCGTTGTTCTAATAGTGGATGTGTAACTGCAATTTTTCTAGCAACGATCGCAAAACCATCATCCTCATTCAACTGTGTTAGTTGCCCTTTAGTCAACGGTGCAGCCATCAGGTTGACATGAACAAAAATCGATCTTACCCTGCGCCTCGCCTGGGTGCGAGTTTCCCCAGCCGCTACCGCACAGATGAACTCAATACCAATTTTTTCCTTGGGTAAATTTTGCAAGTAAGCAAGGTCTACTTGGTACTTTTCTATCAAATCATTAACTGTAATAAAACTGTCATCAGCACCTTTATCTTTTTTATAGCGTTGGAGTTTACGAGTTTTGATTAACTCCATCAATCCTTGAACCCCCATTAGTCGATGTTGTCCATCTAGTGCATAAATGGTTACATCATCCTCAGAAATATTTAGCAAACCTACCTTACCGTCTTTATCTAGGGGTATAAAATCAGTCGTAGACTTTGTGGCGCGTCCTTCGCTATCCCACTCAGCAGCTTTGGGATTATCCACCCACGGTTGATTTATCACCACCAGCACCGGCGGAAACTTATGATTGTCTCTAGCCGCTAAATACTGGACTAGCGGTGCTTGACGTGACCAATCAAGGGGACGTTGCTGAATTTCATCAATACTATCTGCGTCAATCTCGACATTATCAGTTTCAGGATTGTACTTTTTCTGAAACAGAGGTAAGCCAGAGGCGAAGTGAACCCGACCTGCAAACCATTCCAGTGTAACAGAGCTAACATAAGCCTCAGTACCACCCATCTCGGTTTTTTGAACGAGAATCTGATCTTTTCTCCCTAAAAACTTCTCTAGGAGTAAAGCTAGTACCTGTTTTTCCTTGTTTTCCCGTTCCAGGTATTCTCTAGCGATGTCAGCAGTTGGGTCAGATGCACTATCTTTCATGTTAGATTTTAAAAACAGAATAGGATTATGTGGTTTAATTATCCAAAAATTTGGATATTAGTAGTAAAGTTTTTAAAAACTTTTCTTCAACCCACCGAGGTGGGTTTTGTCTGTATTGCCGCGAATTCTATTCGCCCGGATATTACGCCAGTGTTTCCAGAGAGAAGGAGAAATGACTACAGCACAACAACCAGAAAAGACAGTTCAGCAAACACGTACTGTAGCAGAGTTAGTGGACTATATCCAAGCTCTCAACACTGAAATTCAAGAATTGTATTGTTTAGATGAGATACCTTGGGTTTTGGGTGTGTCTTGGGGAAAAGATTCTAGCACAGTATTGCAGCTTGTATGGAATGCGATCGCAGCTCTTCCTCCAGAAAAAAGAACTAAAACTATATATGTCATTACAACCGATACTCAGGTAGAAAATCCTGTAGTATCTGCTTGGGTTCGCAAATCCTTGCAGAATCTAAAAGTAGCTGCTAAAAAACAAGGGATGCCAATTGATCCACATTTACTACAACCAGTAATTGAAGACACATTTTGGGTAAATCTTATTGGTAAAGGATATCCAGCCCCTCGTAACCAGTTTCGGTGGTGTACACCACGCTTAAAAATTAATCCTGCTAATCAATTCATCCGTGAAATAGTTAGAGCTAACGGTGAAACAATTCTTGTATTGGGTACTCGCAAAGCAGAAAGCGCCAAACGTGCTGCCACAATGAAAAAGCATCAAGTTGATAGAGTACGCGATCGCCTGAGTCCTAATGCCAGCCTACCCAACTCCTTAATTTATACCCCTATTGAAGATTGGAGTAATAACGATGTCTGGATATACCTGAATCAGTGGGATAATCCTTGGGGACAAAGTAATAAAGAATTATTTGCTATGTATCGAGGTGCAACAGCCGATAATGAATGTCCACTAGTTGTTGATACTTCTACTCCTAGTTGTGGTGATTCCCGATTTGGCTGCTGGGTTTGCACACTAGTGAATAAGGATAAATCAATGGAGGCAATGATCCAAAATGATGAAGAAAAAGAATGGATGCAGCCATTATTAGATATCCGTAATGAACTAGATATCAAAGATGACCGAGAAAAAAGAGATTTTAGAAGAATTTGGGGAGATGTCCAACTATTTGAACGCAATAAAAACGGGGAAACCTCCATTGAACCAATCCCTGGCCCCTATACTAAATATTGGCGGGAACATTGGCTCAGACGATTATTAGAAGCGCAAACAAAAACCCGTCGGACAGCGCCAGAAAATATGCGCGACATCACCCTAATTACTCTAGAAGAAATGAGTGAAATTCGCCGCATTTGGCTAGAAGAAAAACACGAATTTGATGATAGCTTACCCCGGATTTATCAAGAAGTGACTGGTGAAGAATTTCAAGACCCCCGTCCTGGCGCTGACTATAGCTTACTAGGTCGTGATGAATGGATAGTATTAGAAGAAATCTGTGAAGGTGACGCGATGCACTTGGAACTCATGGCGAAATTGTTAGATACAGAACGCCAGTATCGCAAAAAGACTCGTCGCGTGGGAATATACGAAACCTTAGAAAAATGTTTTAATACAAGTTCCCGTTCTCCAGAAGATGCGATTAAAAATGCTCGTTTGAAACGAGAATTAAGCGAAGCAGTTAGTCAAGGTGATGTTGCAAAAGTCAAGCAGATGACTTTGGGCGATGTTGCAGCAATCAATGAAGTCGATCAAAGTGAAAGGGAAAGTGATGAACAGGTAACTTGGGCAAGTATGAAATTTAAAAAGGAAAAAAATAGAATAATAGAAGATAGGAGTCAACAAACTACTTAAAGAACGCTTGACAAAGTTTGATTATCTTAAAACAAGCGAGGTTCTATGATTCAAGCCATACACAAATTAGTAACTTTTGAAAATTTTGCAGCTTGGCGGCCTGAGGGTGGGAGATACGAATTACATGATGGCGTGATTGTTGAAATGGCTCAACCAGTAGGAGATCATGAGGATGTTGTTGGTTTTTTGGCGCTAAATATATCTATCGAAATTGGGCGACAAAAACTTCCTTACTTCATTCCAAAAACTGTATTAGTCAAGCCATTTGAAGGTGAATCAGCTTATTCACCAGACATCTTAATAATCAATCGGACAAATTTAGTGAATGAGCCTTTATGGAAAAAAGAATCAACTGTATCTCAAGCTATATCTATTCCATTGGTTATTGAAGTTGTCAGTACCAATTGGCGAGATGATTACTACAAAAAATTAGCTGATTATGAAGCTATAGGTATTCCCGAATATTGGATTATAGATTACGCGGCTTATGGCGCTAGAAAGTTTATTGGTAATCCTAAACTGCCTACTATATCCATTTATGAGCTAGTTGATGGTGAGTACCAAGTTACTCAATTTAAAGGCGATACCCATATTGTCTCGCCTACTTTCCCAGAATTGAATTTAACCGCCGAACAGATTTTTCAAGCTGGAGGTGTGCAAATCTAGCCACGCTTACCAACACCCAGACAGATGCGATCGCATTTCTTAACAGTTAATGATGGTATTATCTATATTTCATAGACAATATTTTTTCTCAATGTGTCAGACAAAATCATCTAATTAATTGTATCTGATTCCTTTCATCACAAAGTTTTTGCTTCTGCGATCGCTGTCGAACTCATGCTAATCTTAAAAATTAATGATATTTCTTGAACTCGTTCTACAAAACTTTGGCCCCTACAGTGGAAAACAGGTAATCAATCTTAACCCAAAAATTGATGAGAAAAGCTCACACCCAATTATTCTTTTAGGTGGGATGAATGGCGGCGGAAAAACCACGCTTATGGATGCTATTCGTCTCGCCCTTTATGGCCCCCGTGCCCAATGTTCTACCCGTGGTAATTTAAGTTATAGTGATTTTCTCAATCAATGTGTCAACAACAAAATAGATCCAATTGGAGACACGCGGATTGAATTACTTTTTGAACATATTGAAAACGATAAACCAATAAAATACCGTGTTGTGCGTAGTTGGACAAAAAATCCTAAAGACGGTAAAGATACATTAGGTATTTTAGGTGACAGTGATACATGGCCCGATGCTTTAGTTAATATCTGGGATGAATATATTGAAAATCTCCTGCCATTAGGGATTTCTAACTTATTTCTCTTTGATGGTGAACAGGTTAAAGAACTCGCAGAACAAGAAACACCACCACCTGTTGTAGTAGATGCAATTCGTGGACTTTTAGGTTTAGAGTTAGCAGATCGTTTAGCAGTTGATTTAGATATCTTAGTTAACCGTAAACTTAAAGAAGTTGGTAATAGTAAAGATTTAGCAAATCTAGAGGAAATTGAAACTAGGTTAACCCAACAACAAGAAGATTATCAAACAACAGGAGAAAAGTTAGAAACTCTCAAAAATCAGGTAGAAGAGTTAGAACAAAAGCAGCAAGAAGCTTTTGATAAATTTATTTCTGAAGGTGGGAAGATTGCAGCAGAACGCACTCAACTAGAATTACAACAGGATACAAAAACTGCGGAAATTGAACAAGTACGTCAGTCGATGTGTGAATTCGCGGCTGATATTTTACCTCTGGCATTAATTCCCAATTTGCTTAATCAGGTGCAAGCACAGGGAGAAAAGGAATTTCGCCATCAACAGGTACAAATTTCTAAAGATTTGTTAATTGAGCGAGATCAGCGCTTACTTGCTTGGCTCAATCAAGTGGAGATTTCTCCGATTCAAGTTGAAAAAATTCAATCATTTCTAGTCCAAGATGTCGATAATTTATATGCTAAGACTATCCAAATAGAAGCACCTTGGTTATTAGCTGATGATGAAAGTTTAAGTCAGCTAGATAATTTTATATATCATTTACAAAATTCTAAACTTTCTGCAAAAGAGAAATTAGCTATTCTCAAAAATAAAGAAGAAGAAATTCATACTCTAGAAAGACAAGTGCAAACAGCAGCAGCACCAGAAGATTATACAAAGCTGCGTCAAGCACTAGAAACGGCACAAAATCAAGTTATTGAAGCTAAAGCAAATTACGAAACAATCCGCCGCCGTTTAGCTGAATTAGAAACTGTTATTGCTAAGTCTAAAAAAGAACTAAATGATTATACTGTAGAAAATATTAAACATAAAAATAGCGAACATATTATTACTTCTGCGGCTAAAGTTCAAAACACACTCAAGATTTTTCGTGAAAAATTAACATTGAGAAAGCTCAATAAGTTAGAAGAAGAAGTTAAAAATTGCTTCCTTTATCTCCTCCACAAATCAGACTTAGTGCATCGCATCACCATTGATACTAAGACTTTCAGCCTTTTGCTTTATGATTTAAATGGTAAACCTGTGCCTAAACATCGTTTATCAGCAGGTGAAAAACAACTACTTGCGATCGCATTTCTCTGGGGTTTAGCCAAAGTCTCTGGACACCGCTTACCAGTAGCAATCGATACGCCGCTAGGTAGACTCGACTCCTCTCATCGCAATAACTTAGTTGAACGTTACTTTCCATCTGCTAGCCATCAAGTAATTTTGCTTTCTACGGATACTGAGATTGGCAAAAAAGAAGTAGAAACACTGCGAGAAAATGAAGCGATCGCTCGTGAATACCTGCTCAAATACGACTCCACTACCCGCCAAACAACCATAAAACCAGGATATTTTTGGTAGTAGATATTGTTAAAAATTGGCAGAGTGCGATTTTTCCAACTCTAGATATTTACAATATATATAACGACCTTTGGAAAGTAGATAAGCAATGACGAACTCACCACATTTACTAAAAATTGAGCGTGACCTACGTGCTTTGTCATTAGAAGAACTAGAATGGGTTTTAGAACTTATCACAAGACAAGTGCAAGAAAAGAAGCAAATATCAGATAGCTTTACTGATGTTAAATATATGAATGAACAACTAGCAGCAATGGCTAGTGATTTAGATATACAGGCAGA
Organism: Nostoc sp. DedQUE12b; assembly: GCF_034530835.1. Taxonomy (NCBI): domain Bacteria; kingdom Bacillati; phylum Cyanobacteriota; class Cyanophyceae; order Nostocales; family Nostocaceae; genus Nostoc; species Nostoc sp. DedQUE12b. The sequence continues at coordinate 51,355 of NZ_JAVRCI010000048.1, forward strand.
AATTGCCTCTATCAATAATGAATTTAGTGTTACAGAAATGGATGGGTTAAAAAAGGGTTTAACAAAGTGGTGAGCATTGAGAGAGGACAAATTTATTTTATAAATCTTAATCCAGTGCGGTGACGAGAACAAGCAGGAACACGACCAGTTTTAGTGTTATCTATAGACGCTATCAACCAATTACCTTTGGTTGTAACTGTAGTTGTAGGTACGAAAGGAACAAATATTAGGCACGATTATCCAAACAATATACGAGTATCTCCTAGTGACAGTGGATTGCGACTAGAAACAGTATTTTTATGTTTTCAAATTCGCTCTTTAGATCCAAATCGCTTTCCTGCTGATCCAGTTGGCAAAATTTCTGACTCCAAGATGCTTGAAGTTGAAACTGCGGTTCGTTACTGTTTGGGTTTATGACCGAAAACTACTTTAATTTTTAGGAAGATTATGGAATCACCAATCGAAAGAATAAAACTTTCCCAAACAGCCAAAGACCAACTTACCAAACTTAAGCGCAGCACTAAAATTGACCAATGGAATATCCTATGCCGTTGGGCGTTTTGTCGTTCCCTCGCAGAAGCAACCGCACCCTCCCCCGTCTCAATTCCCCAGGATAGCAACGTCGAAATGAGTTGGCGCGTCTTTGGCGGCGAAATGTCTGATATACTCCTCCTCGCCCTCAAGCAACGCTGTTACAACGACGGTTATCCCACCGACAAAGAAACCCTTGCCACCCAATTCCGCTTACATTTGCATCGCGGTATTGGTTACTTAGCAGGCGATCCAAATATCAAGAAAATTGAAGATTTAATTGAACTGGCGGTTAAAAATTGAAAGGATATTAGTTGACTGTTAACTCTTCACTGTTAACTGACAACTAATATTATGCCTGAAGCGCTAGAAATTGAGCGTCATAGAGCTGCGATCGCTCGCACTGATTTATCTCGCCCTGTGCGATTGGCTATAGAATGGGCAATCCTGAATCCAGACACTACTTTTTTTGACTACGGTTGCGGCTATGGTGGTGATGTCCAACGAGTCAAAAACTTAGGTTACACCAGCGCAGGCTGGGATCCTTACTACTATCCCGATGTCCCACGCACTCCCGCCGATGTGGTCAACTTGGGCTATGTCCTTAATGTTATTGAAGACTCAGAAGAACGTCGTCAAAGCCTTCGCCAAGCTTGGGAACTCACCGGGAAAGTTTTAATTGTCGCGGCTCAAATACTAATTAACGCACCCAGCAAAACCCAACTTGCTTACAATGATGGCATTGTGACGCGCCGCAATACTTTTCAGAAATATTACGAACAACAAGAACTCAAAACTTATATTGATGAAGTCTTAAATGTCGATGCAGTACCGATCGCACTAGGCGTTTACTTCGTTTTTCGAGACGAAGCTGAAAAAGAAAGCTACAAAGCTATCCGCTTTTTTTCTGCGACTTCTACACCGCGAGTCCGTATCCCCACTAAGCGGTTTGAAGACTATCAAGAACAGCTGCAACCACTCATGGCTTTTTTTACCAAGCGCGGTAGACTACCTGTAAAAGGCGAATTGGAAAATGAACAGGAATTACTGAGCGAATTTGGTAACTTTCGCCGCGCCTTCGGTGTAGTTTTGCAAGCTACTGATGAAGCAGAATGGGATGCGATCGCTTACCGCCGTTCTCTAGATATCCAAGTTTATCTTGCTCTCACCCACTTTGATCAACGCCCTGCATGGCAAAAGTTAGCCCCAGAAATGCGCCACGATATCAAAGCCTTTTTCAGCAGCTATGAGGAAGCTTGTCAAGTAGCCGATCAAAAGCTTTTCAGCTTGGGTAAACCTGGGGTGATTCAAACTGCTTGTGAAAAAAGCAAAATTGGTAAGCACACGCGCGGTGCGCTTTACGTCCATGTTTCGGCATTAGCAGCCCTTGCTCCATTGCTGCGAATTTGTGAAGGTTGCGCTAGTCGTACCATTGGGCGTGTCGATGAAGCTACATTAATCAAATATCACACTGACAAGCCGCAAATATCCTATCTGTCTTATCCTGAATTCGACACTAATCCCCACCCGACGTTAAAAGCCAGCATAGGTATTGATTTAAAAACTCTATTCGTCACTCACCGAGACTACGAAACTAGGGCAAATCCGCCGATTTTGCACCGTAAGGAAACATTTGTCACCAGCGACTACCCAGGCTACGAAGAATTTGCTAAACTCACCCAACAAGAACAGCAATTAGGATTACTCAATAGTAAAAGTGACATCGGTACACGTGAAGGATGGGAAAAATGCCTTGCTGCACACAGAGTAGAAATCAGGGGGCATCAGGTTTATCCAATTCAGGAAAGTTAAGAAAACGCTGACGCTATAAGGTTATCCTGAATTTGTATTTAAGCCAAGTAAATCTTGGTAGTTTGTCATGTTTGCGGAAAATCACACAGCAGCTATGGTAAGTTTCAATTCCTGATCGGGATTAATAGAGACTGCTGGTGCTGCGATCATTCAAACCCTTATAGGTACTAGTTAAATGATATACTTTTCAATTTCCTCGTTGTATTTTATTGATATTTCCTCAAAAGAGGCAAAAATTTGAAACTATGAGGAAAATTAAATCGCTACTGGGAGTTTTCGGTAGTCGCAAGATGGCGGCTTTATTATTTTTAGGTTTTTCATCAGGTTTACCGTTATTTTTAATCGGTAGTACCTTAAAGGCTTGGATGACCGATGAGAAGGTAGATTTAGCCGCTATTGGTTGGTTTAGCCTCGCTAGTTTGCCTTATTCCTTGAAATTTTTGTGGGCACCATTTTTGGACAGGTTCACCCTACCAGTTTTGGGACGGCGACGGGGTTGGTTAATTTTGACGCAGATTGCTTTGATTGTAGCGATCGCAGTTATGGGTTTTCAACAACCCAAACAAGCATTACAGCTACTAGCCATCAACGCCATAGTCATTGCTTTTATCAGTGCAACTCAAGATATCGCTGCTGATGCCTACCGTACCGACGTTTTAGAAAAATTAGAAATGGGCGCTGGTGCAGCCGTTTCTATCTTAGGTTATCGAATTGGCATGTTAGTAGCAGGTGCTTTAGCCTTGATGCTTGCTGACAAACTGCCTTGGTCATCGGTTTACTTGTTTATGGCAGGGACGATGGTAATTGGTATTCTTGCCACCTTATTCGCACTAGAACCGAAGGAAATTAGCCCTCCAGGTTCTCTTGCTGATGCTGTCATCTTGCCCTTTCAGGAATTTTTTCAGCGTCAAGGTATTATTAAAGCTATTCTCACGCTTGCATTCATTACCCTATACAAGCTAGGTGATGCTTTGTTGAGCAATATGACCACGCCTTTTTTGCTGCAAACTGGTTTTACCAAAACCGACATTGGGGCAATTCAAGTGGGGATGGGGTTAATTGCGACGATTGTCGGCGCTTTAGCCGGTGGTTCAATTTTGAGTACTATTGGCATCAATAGATCGTTGTGGGTTTTTGGTATTCTACAAGCAGTAAGTAATTTAGCTTACTTTTTTCTAGCATACATCGGTCAAAACTACCAAGCTATGGTACTTGCCATCAACGTAGAACAATTTTGTGGTGGATTGGGGACAGCAGCCTTTGTTGCCTTTTTGATGAG